>PCXM01000017.1:1322-9510 GCA_002771075.1 Candidatus Zambryskibacteria bacterium CG10_big_fil_rev_8_21_14_0_10_34_34 | reverse complement strand
TCTCCTTACTAAGGAGAGGGGAAGCGAAAAACTCAAACTTTGTAATAATATTAAACGGGGTGAGGTTTTTAAAATTTTAAACCCCCAAAACAACAGGGATGACGATAGGGTGTTTGGCAGTCTTTTGCAAAAGGAAGCGAGCCACATCATCAGTAACATTATTTTTGATAAAATCAAAATTAATAGGATTCATCCCGCGAGTGCTATCTTCAATGGATTTTTTAATCACTAGCCGAGTAAGACCAAGAAGTTCTTGAGATTCACGAAGATAAACGAAACCGCGAGATATAAGGTCTGGAGATTTGCGTAGTTTGCCTGTTTTTAAATCAATGATAGCCACTATCACAAACATACCATCATCAGAGAGCATTTTCCTGTCTCTTATTACCACTTCTTGAACATCGGAGACAGCAAAACCATCTACCATAACAGGAGAAGAGGGGGCGGTTTGTTTTAGCTGGACTATTTTTTCACCCTTGTCTTGAATTTCTATAATCATACCATTGTCTGGAACTATGATGTTTTTCTCCGGCATACCAAGGTTTTGAGCAAGTTCTTCGTGTATTCTAAGCATATAGTGATTTCCGTGAATAGGTATAAAAAATTTTGGTTTGATTTTTTTGTGGATCCATTCTAGTTCTCCACGATTGCCATGTCCGGTAGAGTGGATAAAAACATCAGAAGTGCGATAATGGATTATTTTGGCTCCAAGTCTAGAGAGGTTGTCTTTTAATTTTTGAACTGATTTTTCATTGCCGGGAATAATAGAAGAAGAAAGCAAAATGGTATCTCTTTTGCCGATTTTTAGATATTTGTGACTTTTGGTTGACATTCTCATCAAAGCGGCAAATTCGTCCCCTTGAGCTCCAGTGGCTAAGACCACCACTCTATCTGGAGGGTAATTTTCAATATCTTCTACAGATATAATGGTTTCTTTTTTTACTTTTAATCTACCGAGGGACATCATTATTTCAATATTTTGCTTCATACTCCTGCCTTCTATTACTATCTTTTTACCATTTTTTTCGGCTGCTTGAATAATAGAAACAACTCTCTCTAATTGAGAAGCAAAGGTTCCGATAATTAATCGGCGTTTGGTATTTCTGATTATTTCTTCTAGGTTTTTGCAGACTAATTTTTCTGGAGTAGAAAATCCAGGGTTATCTACATTGGTTGAATCCATCAAAAGTAAAAGCACTTTTTCTTTTTCAAATCTAGCATACTCTATTTGTTCTCTCTCTGTCGGAACACCATCTTCATGTTCTAATTTGATATCTCCCGGAGTGACTATGGCTCCATAAGGAGTTTCAATAATGATACCCATAGAATCAGGAATGGTGTGAGTAACAGCAAAAAACTTAACCTTCAGTTTTCCTAAGAAAATGGTGTCTTCTTTTTCTACCAATTTAATATCAAGAGGCGGTAATTGAGGAAATTCTTCTTGCCTCTTTTTAATCATAATAGTAGTCAAAGCTCTAGAATATATAGGAGGATTGCCAATACGATACATAATATAAGGGATGCCCCCAATATGATCTAAATGCCCGTGAGTTATAAGGACTCCCCTTATTTTATCTTTTCTTTCTTCAAGATATTTGGTATTTGGAAGGATATAATCTACTCCCGGAGTGTCAGCATCTTTAAACTGAAATCCAGAATCAATAACGATGATGTCGTCTCCTATTTCTATGACGGTCATATTTTTACCAATCTCTTCAACTCCTCCCAAAGGTATTATTCGGATATTGCCTTGCGTTAATTGAGGCAAAGAAAGAGTCTCTGGCTTTTGGTCTGTTTCTTTTTTTTGGTTTTCCGCTGAACCAAATCTGCTATTTGAGTTAGAAAAACGTTTACGAGAAAAAGAGCCACCACTTTTTCTTGGTCTAACTGATTCATTATTTTTATTTGGGCGGGTATCAGAATAAGGTCTAGTTTTTGTGTGTTTTTCAGAAGATGTCTCACTCTTTTGTCTTTCTGGGGCATGAAAACTTCTTATCCTATTTCTTCTCTTTTCATTCATATTTTTAATTTTGATTAATTTTATTCAAAAAATTTCCAAACTTTATCGGTTTCTATAAACCATTCATTAATATACAAGAATCTTTCGTTTAAAAATGAAGTCCTTTTTAATGTTATATTTTTTATTTTAGGTGCTCTGACATAGATTAGATGTGGAGAAAATAAAAATATAGCCGGTGTATCTTTTTGAATTTCAGAAATAATAGTTTCTTTTTTAATCTCTTTTTCTAGTATATTCGTTTCTTTTTGAAGGTCTTCCAATGTTTTATCTACGGTTATATTGGCGTAGAGTGAAATATTTAAACCAGGGTCGTTACGCCCAGAAGAATGCCAGAAAGGAAAAAGATCACTCTCTTCTCCCACTACTTCTCCAAACAAGAGAGCGTCATATTTTCTTAATTTTATTATGTTTTGACTTAAATCCCCAGTTTCAAATACTTTTATTGAAACAGAAGCTCCCAGTTTTTCCCAAGCTTCTTTCAATATCTCTGCGGTCTGTTTTAATTCGGGAGCATCAGAAGTGGCGATAGAAAAACTGAAGACCATTTTTTCTTTTTTTATTGTTTTTTCTAAGATACCATCTTCATTTTCTTCCCAACCTTTGGTGAGTAAAGAATCTTTAGCCACCTCTATATTACCCACGCTTTTTTCTATATCTGTCTCAATATTGTTTGGTATTGGTCCATTCAATACATTTCCAAATCCAAAAAGAACTTCATCAACTATTCTTTTTTTAGGTGTAGCTAGATCTAGCGCTTTTCTTATCTCTGCATTTAAAAATACTGGGGCTGTGTTTTGGTTTAAGAAAACTCCAAATACTCTAGGCAAAGACACTTTATTTGAAACATCTTCACTTTTATATATTTTGCTGGCTACCTCTGGACTTAATCCAGACATATTTTCTATAGATTTATCTTCATAAGCTTTTGTCAGCTCTTTTTCATTTTGAAAGAATTTGAAAGTGATTGATTTTATTTTAGGTCTACCCAAAGTGTATTTTTTCCAAGAAGAAAAATTTATGGCAGTAGGAATACCGCTTGAATTTTTAGTAATTTTTTCTATTTTGTATGGTCCAGAGCCGATAGAGTCTATATTAAATTTACTAAAAGGAAATTCTTCTGAAGAGACTTTTTCCCATATATGTTTTGGCAATATACCCAAAGTAAGAATATTCATAAATGGGGGATAGGCTTTCCCTAATGTAAATCTGACTTTTTTGTTGTCTATTTTTTCAACTAAGACTCCTTCCCAGTTTGTTTTTTTAGGACTTTTGATGACTGGGTCTAATACTTTTTCTATAGTAAATATAATATCGTCTGCAGTTAACGCTACTCCATCGTGGAAGAAAGCTTCTTCTTTTATTATAAATTCATAAACAGTGCCATCTTCTTTTATTTCATAAGATTCGGCAAGGTCTAGTTGAAAATCTCCATCTTTTGAAATTTTTAGCAATCCGGAGTAAATAAGAGAGTTCATATCTTTATCGGTATCAGAGATGGCAAGTATTGGATTTATAAATCTAGGACTACCAACTAACCCTTCTGTAAAACTACCACCAAAAGCTGGCACTTCTACCAAAAATGAATTGTTAATTTTGAAAAGCATAAAAATACTGCTCGCAACAAAAATGAAAGAGACGAAAAAGAAAAATATTTTCTCTGAATATTTCATTGCCTTCACTACGTTCTCTATTTTTTTTATAAAATTTAAACAGTGAAAATTAACAAATATGCTATAAAAAAAAGATACGATTTTATTTTTAGGATTCATTTAATTATGTCTCAATACCAGAGACTTAGGTAGAAGTCTTAAGTTAAATAGTAAGATATTAGTATAACAAATTTAAAATAGTAGAAGCAACAAAAAGACAAGCCATAATGACGGTTCCTCTAAAAATCCAAAGTTCCGGTCCGCGTCTAGTTCTGGTGCCACCTTCCATACCACCACCAAAAGCAGCACCCAAAGACCCTTCGGAATGTTGGATCAATATGAGGATACCCAATAAGATGGCCAAAACTATTTGAATATAGGATAACATTTCCTTATTTTCGTTGTTAAAGTCAGTATAACATATCTCAAAAAGCTTGCAAGTAAAGATAAATAGATTATAATGCTAAAGGTTTAGTAACTATTTTAATCTTATAAAACTATGAAAAAAGTCATAAAAACAAAAAAGAAAGCTAAAATCAGTAAAAAGGTTAATAAAAAAACAAATTTTAGTATTGTTCCACTTGATGACAGAATTTTGCTCAAACCTTTTTCGGAGGAAGAAATGAATACTACTTCGTCTGGTATTATTATTCCTGATACGGTGAGTAAAGAGAAGCCAGAACAGGGTAGAGTAATAGCGGTGGGCGAAGGCAAGTGGGCTGAAGGTGGTAAAAGAATACCTGTTTCTGTAAAAGTGGGAGATAGGGTTGTATTTTCAAGATATGGATATGAAGAGATAAAATATGAAGGTCAAGAGTATTTTATCTTAAAAGAAGAAAATATTTTGGCAATTATTAAAAACTAATTGAAAATTTTAAGAATAAAACAATGAGTAAAAAAATTTTATTTAATGAAGATGCTAGAAAATCTCTTAAACGAGGAGTAGATGCTGTAGCAGATGTGGTCAAAGTTACCATTGGTCCAAGAGGTAGAAATGTAGTTTTGGATAAAAGTTATGGAGCGCCTACTATTACCAATGATGGTGTCTCTATTGCCAAAGAAATAACTCTTTCTGATAAATTTGAAAATATGGGTGCCGAGATTATTAAAGAAGTGGCCAATAAAACAAATGATGTAGCTGGAGATGGGACGACTACTTCTGTCATTTTGGCTCAATCCATAATAACCGAAGGTTTAAAACACGCTAATATGGGAGTAAACGCTATGAGTTTGCGAATGGGAATAGAAGAAGCAACGGCCAAGGTTGTGACTGTCTTGGGACAAATTGCTAAACCAATCAAAAATGAAGAAGAGATAAAACAAGTAGCTACCATTGCGGCTGAATCCGAAGAAATAGGAAGCATTATCGCTAATACTATAAGTAAGGTTGGTAAAGATGGTGTAGTCACAGTAGAAGAGTCACAAACTTTTGGAGTTGATTCTGAAGTGGTAGAAGGACTTGAATTTGATAAAGGTTATGTTTCTCCTTATATGATTACCAATCCGGAAAGAATGGAAGCAGAATATAAAAATGTACCTATTTTATTGACTGACAAAAAAATATCTTCCATTAAAGATGTTTTGCCTTTGCTAGAGAGTTTGTCTCAATCAGGCAAAAAAGAATTAGTTATTATTGCCGATGATGTTGATGGGGAAGCTTTGGCTACTCTTTTAGTAAATAAACTACGCGGTGGATTTTCTGTTTTAGCAGTCAAAGCGCCTGGATATGGAGATAATAAAAAAGAAATGTTGGAAGATATTGCTGTTACTGTAGGAGCAAAAGTTATTTCTGAAGATTTGGGATTAAAGTTAGAAAATACTACTGCCGAAATGCTCGGCCAAGCTTCAAAAGTAATTGCTAAAAAAGATAGCACCATCATTGTTGGTGGTGGTGGTGGCAAAAATCTTATCGCTTTTAGAATCAAAGCTCTCAAAAAACAAAAAGAAACATTGGATTCAAAATATGATAAAGAAAAGATTGATAGTAGGATTGCCAAACTTTCTGGTGGAGTAGCGGTCATTAAAGTTGGTGCAGCAACCGAAACAGAAATGAAATATTTGAAGCTAAAAATTGAAGATGCGGTAGCAGCTACTAAAGCGGCTATTGCTGAAGGTATTGTCTCTGGTGGTGGTAGCGCTTTTATCAGGGTTATTAAAAAAATTAGAAGTCTAAAAGCAAGTGATTTTGCTACTCCAGAGACAGCACTAGGACTTGATATAGTTTTGCGAGCTCTTGAGTCTCCATTAAGACAGATAGTTTTAAATATTGGTAATGCTGATGGTTCGGTTGCTGTAGAAAAAATAATGAATTCAGAAAAAGAAAACGCCGGTTTTAATGCAATGACCGAAAAATTTTCTGAAGACCTTATTAAAGAAGGTATTATTGACCCAGTGAAAGTAACTCGCACCGCTCTCCAAAATGCTTCTTCAGCCGCATCTATTCTCCTTACTACTGAAGTGGCTATTGCCGATGAACCAGAACCCAAAAAACCACATGAATATGGTTCAGATATGAATGGAATGGGGTATTAAAAAAATACAAGGACTCTCCTTGTACTAAAAAATGGCTCTGTTGAGCCATAGCCCCTCTCTTAATTTAAGAGAGGCTTGCTCGCCTGTGGCGTTGGGGCGGGGGTTGGGGTGAGTTATTCTTTATGTTATAATCTAAACATTAATCAACTAATTAAAAGATATGGAATTTTCAACAATTATTTTGGCGATTATAGCAGTGGTAGTGGTTTGGTTTGTTTTTGCTTACAATCGTTTTGTGCGACTTATCACTAGAGCTAAAGAAGCTTGGAGCGATATAGAAGTGCAGATGAAAAGACGATACGACCTTATTCCAAATTTGATTAGCACTGTCAAAGGTTATGCAACACATGAATCAACTACTTTTGAAAATGTGACCAAAGCTAGAGTTTTGGCAATGGGTGCTGGCACTTTAGCTGAAAAAGCTGGAGCTGAAAATATGCTCGGTAATGCTTTAAAATCCCTTTTTGCTGTTTCTGAAAACTATCCGGATTTAAAAGCTAATCAAAACTTTTTGGAACTTCAAAAAGAACTAACAGACACCGAAAATAAAATCCAAGCAGCTCGTCGATTTTATAATACTAATGTCCGCGATTTAAATATTGCTACCGAAACTTTCCCCTCAAACTTTGTGGCTAAAATATTTAGTTTTGCAAAGATGGAATTCTTTGATCTTGGTGACAATAAAGAAGCGGAAGAACCAGTCAAAGTCCAGTTTTAATAATCTGCTATTATATAAGTATGAATTCTGAAGAAAAAGAAATACTAAAAAAAACTCTTGAACTTTCTCAAGAGAATAACGATATGCTCCACTCTATTCGCAGAGGGATGTTTTGGGGTAGAGTAATGAGAGTTATATATTGGGTAGTAATAATAGGAGTTAGTATTGGAGTTTATTATTATATAGAGCCCTATCTAAACGGAGCGATAGATGCTTATGGCAATGTCAAAGGGGATTTGAAGAGCTTTAGTGATCTCTTCACTAAATAATATTTTTTGTTGATAAAGTTATTATTTTTGATACTATAATTATGTTGAGTCTAAATGCCGAGGTAACTCAGTTGGTAGAGTGTTTCCCTGAAGAGGAAAAAGTCGGCGGTTCGAGCCCGCCCCTCGGCACATTATAGATACTAGAGACTAACTTCCTCAATATCTTATCTTGGGGAAGTTAATTGCCACGGACCTTTAGACGAGTGGAGCGGTTTTTGTCTAGTTTAGGAAGGCGAATGATAAGTAGGCCGTGTTTTTCTACTGCTTCGGCGCTATCAACGTCTATTTCTTGAGGTAAAACAATACTTCTAGAAAAAGAACCCCAATAAAGTTCTCTGTGAAAAAAATCATCGTCGGCAATGGTTTTCTCATTTTCTCTTTTACCTTTTAAGGTAACCATATCACGAGAGATAGAAACATCTAAATCTTCTGGCTTTACACCAGCGACCATAGTTTTAATGATAATTTCATTTTGATTTTGATAAACATCAATATTAAGTTCACCCTCTTCTGGAGTTTCATTAACCCAGTTTTCATTTTTTTCTTCTGAAAAATCTTCTTCTATCTCATCTGGTACAGAGATTGAGCCAGTGATTCTATCAAAAAATGATCTTTTGTTTCTTGACATATTTTTAAATAAAATTATTAAGGTTGTACTTTTTTAACTTTTTCTATTAATACTATTAAGAGAATAATCAAAACCCAGACTCCAGCAAAAATAAAAAACAAATTATTCTCAAGTTTTATTATAAGTAAATTAAAGATAGTATGCAATAGGATGGATATAGCTATGCCTAATATCAAGAAAAATTTTTTCACCCAAACTTTTTTGTAATAAGTGATTCCAATCATTACTCCAATAGCGGCCGAAGAAGACACGTGAAGTAAAGTAGCTCCTAAAAATCTAGAATTGCCCGTTATAATACTTTGGGAAAGTTGCCCTGTATCTATCAAGTTAAAAATAAACAGAGTATTTTCCATAGCGGAAAAACCCAAAGCG
>PCXM01000017.1:1020-1295 GCA_002771075.1 Candidatus Zambryskibacteria bacterium CG10_big_fil_rev_8_21_14_0_10_34_34 | reverse complement strand
ACCATACCTACCAAAAAAACTGTTACTACCCTTAATTTGGGTTCTGGATGGAGTCTATCTTCTTTAAGCCAAAACCAAAGCCAGAGTAAGGCGGGCAATATTCCACCGATGAGTGAAAGGATAATAGTGTTTAGTGATGTCATTGTGAAATTAATAATTATTCTAATTGCTTTAATTAACCTAATTTAGAACTTAGAAATTGGGATTTGTTTAGAATAATTAGGTTAATTAGAAATTAGGTTAATTTGTCCTTGGCCATCTTTCAACCATTAATA
>PCXM01000017.1:0-982 GCA_002771075.1 Candidatus Zambryskibacteria bacterium CG10_big_fil_rev_8_21_14_0_10_34_34 | reverse complement strand
AAAAGGCATAAACGGATGCAATAATTTTAGTTGTTCTTTCAATAAAAAGCCGAGCATATTTTTGGTGCTTTCACTTTCTTTCCCCCCTTCTTTAATTTTTGTTTTACTCTCCTCTACTATTATATCGGCAAAAGTGTGCCAAGTGTAGTGATAAAGTTTTTCAGCTGCTAAATAAAATCTATAATTTTCCATATCATCGGTTACCTCCTTTATTAAACTGTCAAATTTTTCTAAGTGAGCATTGTTTTCTTCTCCGAAATTCCTAAGGGGAGGCCTTAGGGAGTTCTTTTCAAGGCCTCCCCTTGGGGAATTTTCTAAAACAAAACGAGTAATATTCCAAATCTTATTGGCAAAATGTTTATATGCTTTTATTTTGTCTTCACTCAAACTGTTATTACTTCCGGGGCCGACACCCACAATCATTGCCATACGTAAAGCATCAGCTCCATATTTTTCAATAGTTAAAAGAGGGTCAACTGCCGTCTCTGGATTAGATTTAGACATTTTTTTACCATTTTTATCTAAAATCATCCCATGTAAATAAACTTCTTTAAATGGAATTTCTCCTAAAATATATACACTCATCAAAATCATTCTTGCTACCCAAAAAAACAAGATATCATGACCCGTCTCTAATATGCTTGTTGGATGATAATTTTTTAAGTCGTCTGTATTTTTGGGCCAACCTAATGTAGAAAATGTCCAAAGTCCAGAAGAAAACCAAGTATCCAAAGTGTCAGGATCTTGCTTCCAATCTTCTCCTGGAGATTTTTTGCTTATCTTGGCTTCTTCACCTCTATACCAAACAGGAATCCTATGACCATACCAAATTTGTCTACTGATGCACCAGTCATGCAAATTAGTAAGCCATTTTTCATATACTTTTTTAAAACGTTCGGGGATAATTTTGATTTGGTTATTGTTCACAACTTCGGACATCAAGATTTTTAATGTTGTGGTGCTTCCTTTAGAAAATGCTTGA
>PCXM01000041.1 GCA_002771075.1 Candidatus Zambryskibacteria bacterium CG10_big_fil_rev_8_21_14_0_10_34_34 | reverse complement strand
TAAGAAGCTAAACCTTTAAGGATTAAAGGTTTTGTTATTTTTAATAATTAAAGACAAACACAAAATGACAAAAGGTAAAAAGTCAGTTAGACAAGCTCATGATAAATATGTTTATTCATTTGAAGAAGGAAACAGAGGTATGAAAGAGCTTCTGGGAGGCAAAGGGGCCAATCTAGCTGAAATGAAAAATTTGGGCATAAATGTTCCTCCGGGCTTTACTATTACTACCCTAGTTTGCGACCTATATTACAAATCTGGTAAAAAAATCACCAAAGAAGTAGAAAAACAAATTGACGACAAACTAAAGGAGTTAGAAAAAAAGATGAAAAAGACTTTAGGAGATGGGAATGACCCTCTTCTAGTCTCTGTTCGCTCTGGGGCAGCTAATTCAATGCCCGGAATGATGGATACTATATTAAACCTTGGTCTTAACGATAAATCAGTTTTAGGTCTAGCAAAAAAAACTAACAATCCTAGATTTGCATGGGATTCATATCGTAGGTTAATTCAAATGTTTGGCGGAGTGGTGATGGAAATGGAACATTCAGACTTTGAACATATTTTAGAAAAAGTAAAAGACACCAAAGGCGCCAAATATGACACTGATTTGACAGTTGAAGATTTGCAACAAGTCGTCAAAGAATACAAAATAAAAATCAAAAAAACAAAAGGAGTAGAATTTCCTCAAGACCCAAAGAAGCAACTATATCAATCAATCAATGCAGTCTTTAATTCTTGGAATAATTATCGCGCCATTAGATATCGTGAGATAAACAATATCAAAGGACTTATTGGGACCGCCGTCAATATCCAAGCGATGGTCTTTGGCAATTTGGGAGAAACTTCTGGCACTGGAGTTTGCTTTACCAGAAATCCTGCTACTGGTGAAGCCAAATTTTATGGTGAATATCTGATGAATGCTCAAGGAGAAGATGTTGTTGCCGGTATTAGGACTCCCCTCCCAGTGTTTTCTTTAAAAAAACAAAATCCAAAAGTTTATAAAGAGTTGACAGACATTTGTAATAAAGTAGAAAAACATTATCGTGATATGCAAGATATGGAGTTTACTATTGAAGAAGGCAGACTTTATATTTTACAAGCCAGAAGTGGTAAACGCACAGCTTTTGCCGCAATCCGTATAGCGGTAGAGATGGTCTCCGAAAAAGTTTTAAGCAAAGAAGAAGCTTTGTTGCGTATAGAACCAAACCAACTAAATCAACTACTTCACAAACAATTCAATCCTATTGCTTTAAATAAAGCAGAAGAGATAGCCATCGGATTGCCAGCTTCTCCCGGAGCCGCTGTGGGTGAAATAGTTTTTACCGCAATGGATGCTTTTGAAAAAACAAAAAAAGGTTTGGATGTTATTTTGGTGAGAGTAGAGACTTCTCCAGAAGATATAGACGGTATGCATTCTGCTAAAGGAATCCTCACCGCTAGAGGTGGGATGACAAGTCACGCGGCAGTGGTGGCCAGAGGGATGGGCACTTGCTGTGTCGCTGGTTGTTCTGATTTGACCATAAATGAAAAAGCAAAAACTCTAACAATCAAGGACAAAGGTATAGTTTTGAAAGAAGGAGATTATATTTCTTTAGATGGGACTACCGGCAAGATTTATGTCGGAAAAATAAATACCGAAGAGCCAACTCTTTCTGGAGATTTTGGAAAATTGATGATGTGGGCTGACAATGTGAGGAAGATAGGAGTGCGAACCAACGCTGATACTCCAACTGATGCTTCTATGGCTAAAAAATTTGGAGCCGAAGGTATTGGTCTTTGTCGCACAGAGCATATGTTTTTTGAGGGCAACCGCATAAAGGCCGTTAGGGAGATGATTTTAGCAAATAATCTTGAAAGTAGAGAAAAAGCTTTAGCCAAACTTTTGCCATATCAAAAAAATGACTTCATTGAACTCTTTCGCACTATGAAAGGTTTTCCGGTAACTGTCCGACTTCTTGACCCGCCTTTACACGAATTTTTACCAAAAGAAAAGAAAGATATAGAAGAGCTTTCCAAAAAAATGAAAGTACCGGTTAAAACTCTGATGGAAAAAATTTCAGATTTGCATGAATTTAACCCAATGCTAGGACACAGAGGTTGTCGTTTGGCTATTACTTTCCCAGAAATATACGATATGCAAACGACCGCCATCATAGAAGCAGCTATAGAAGTAACATCCAAAGGACCTAAAAATAAACGAATCAAAAAAGTAGAACCAGAAATAATGATTCCTCTAGTAGCTACTACTAAAGAATTTTCTATCCTCAAAGAAAGAATCCTAAATATCGTGGAGACTAAAATGAAAGAAGCCCGCCTCACCGACAAACAAGCCAAACTTAAAATCGCTTACAAAATCGGCACTATGATAGAGGTACCTAGAGCAGCATTGGTAGCCGACAAAATCGTAGCCTCTGGAGCTGAATTTTTCTCATTTGGAACCAACGATTTAACTCAAATGGGCGCTGGACTTTCTAGAGATGATGCTAGCAAATTTCTTAAAGAGTATGTTGCTCAAGATATATACAAAGATGAACCATTTGAAGTCCTTGACCAAGAAGGTATCGGAGAGCTTATCCGTATCGCTATTAAAAAAGGTCGCGGTGAGAAAAAAGATTTGAAAATCGGTATTTGTGGAGAGCATGGAGGCGAACCAAAAACAGTTGAATTTTGCCATAAAGAAGGATTTAATTATGTTTCTTGTTCTCCCTTTAGAGTACCTATCGCCAGATTGGCTGGCGCTCAAGCCGTCATCAAAGAAAAGAAGAAATAAAAAAAGGCTAGCGCTAAAAAAGCTACGCTAGCCACAAGGAGGAGGAAAAGACTCCAACAAGATGTGAGTGTCAGGATGAGCACCCACATATATAAGTATACCATAAAAAATAATTCAATATGTCAACTAAGATTTATTCTATTTATTTATAATTAAATCTAAAATTTCCAAAGTATCATACTGATGGGATGGACTTAACATTCCAAATATTTTAACCATTTCAAGTATTATAAAAGAATTATTTTTATTTATTTCAAAATATGCAAACTCTTTTGTATTAGCACACCTTCCGATTAAAGAACTTTCTGATTTTAATTCGGTTATAGGAAAACAAAAATATAGCATAGTTGGATGTGTTCTTTTTATTGCACAATAGGGGTGTTTTGAAATCAGTTCATTTTCTTTATTAATTGTTTTGATATGCATAGTGGTTTCCTATTAAAGATTTAAAATAGTTTATTATAATTTCTTTTGCCTCCTGTAAAGAAATATTTTTATTATATTGAATATAATCTTTTAAAAAGCTATTTCTTGTTAAACATTCATAAATAAAATAATCTTTATATTTTTTAAACTCTTCATTATTTATAAATACATCTAAATTGCCAAAATAATATGGGATTAGATGACTAAATTGTTTAAATACATCTACATAAACATAATAATCTAATTTATTTTTGTCTATAATAATAGTATTATATCCAAATTCATCTACAAAAGTTCTATTTCTTTTTAAAGCATTTATATCTCTCATTGTCCAAAACAAAATATCATTTCCATTTGGTTTAATATTTTTTAGTGGATATTTATTAATGTAATTTGGAATAAAATCAAAGTCATTTAAAGAAAAAATTTTATTACTTATTGTCTTAAATTTATAATTTTTTATATAATTATAATTCATTCCAAATTTTTCTTTTTTATACAATGCAATTAATATGGGAAAAGAAATTCCTTTTGAAGTTTCTTTGAATGTCCCACTATCTATAACGATACCATCAATTAATCTATAATTATCTGTAAATTTTTTTAATAAATTAAAATTTGATTTTTTAATTAAATAAGATAAGGGATGCAAAACACATATTATTTCTGCATTTAGTTTTACATATGATAATAAAAAAGACATCCCAAAATCTCTTGTTTTAATGTCTGGGTCAATTTCTAAATTATCTCTTTTTATACCATTTCTTATTATAGAGGTAATATCATTATAGGGAGGATTTCCTATAACAATTAACTCATTATTATCAGAGATATCAAACATTTTTCTATCTACATTCAATAAGGCATTTTTGCTATAAACATCTATTTCAGGGAAATTATTTTTTGTTTGATTAGTTGCAATTACATCAATATCATTTGCTTTTTTTGGGTAATTTATTTGATAGTCAAAAAAATTACCATAACCACAAGAGCTATCTAAGACAATACTTTTATAATTTAAAAAGGGTTTTATCATACCCCAAACTATATCAACATATTCAGTTGGTGTATAAAAAGCTCCTAGATTTATTTTATCGTGATATTTTAAATGATATTGATTTTTTAAAGCAATATTTTTTCTATTCTCTTGAATTTGTGTATTAATCATTGTCATATTACCTATTTAAATAAGTAAACTTACCATTAGTATATAAAACTTTTTTATTTTTTCCAATTAAAACATATCGCCTAATTATTTATTCTTTAAACAGGCCTTAATAAAAGCTGTAAACAGAGGGTGTGGATGAAGTGGGCGGGCTTTAAACTCTGGATGAAATTGAGTGCCAAGAAAAAATGGATGAATAGATTTTGGTAATTCAACTATTTCTTGAAGTTTACCAGATGGAGAAGTGCCAGAAAATATCATTCCATTTTTTTCTATCTCTTCTATATATTCTGGATTGACTTCATAACGATGTCTGTGTCTTTCAAAAATTTCTTCTGTATCATAAGCATTGTGAGCAATAGTATTCTTTTTCAAAATAGCAGGATAGGCACCGAGACGCATAGTGGCTCCATATTTTTCTTCTGCTAAAAGTTTTTTTTGTTCTGGCATAATGTCAATAACAAGATGAGAAGATTTTGGATTTATTTCTGCCGTATGAGCATCACTCCAGCCAACCACATTTCTGGCAAATTCAATAACTGCTAACTGCATCCCATAACAAAGACCCAAATACGGAATTTTATTTTCTCTAGCATATTTTATTGCCATAATTATCCCTTCTATACCACTTTCACCAAAACCCCCCGGCACAATAATACCATCGTATTTTTTTAATTCAGAAATCTTTTTAGGGTCTATTTCGTATTCTTTAGAATTTATCCACGTCAGTTTGGTTGAAGCTTCATTCCAATATGATGAAAATTTGACTGCTTCAATAACAGAAACATAAGCATCAGAGAGAACAAAATCGCCAGTATCAAAATATTTACCAACCACAGCGATTTGCAATTCTTTTTTTGCTTTATCTCTTTTACGAATAAAATCTTTCCACTCTTTTAAAGAATTTCCATTAGTGTTTGAACGTAAGTGAAAAGCTTTTAAAATAATGCTTCCTATTTTGTCTTTTTCAAAATTGATAGGCACATCATAAATACTTTTAATATCTGGTGCTGAAATGACATTTTCTGGAGAAATAGCGCAAGCCATCGCTATTTTTTCTTTACGTCTATGGTCAAGTAGCTGAACACCTCTAGCAATAATAATATCTGGTTGAACACCATATGAGTTGAGTTGGCGAACTGCATTTTGAGTAGGACGAGTTTTCATTTCACCTAAAGATCCCGGCACTGGTAAATAGCTAACTATAATAAAAATAACATCTCTAGGATTTTTTATCTTAAGAGTGCGCGCCGCTTCAATAAAAAGAATATTTTGATAATCTCCGATAGTGCCTCCAATTTCAATTAGAGAAATATCTGAATTATGTTCATCACTCGCGCTTTTTATGCGTCTCAAAATTTCTTGAGTAACGTGAGGTATAGCTTCAACACATTTACCACGATATCCCAAATTTCGTTCCTTTTCTATAACATATTTGTAAATCATACCAGAAGTCATATAATCACCATCATTTAAATCCATCTCTAAAAAACGCTCATAATTGCCCATATCTTGGTCAGTCTCTAACCCAGAATCCAGCACAAAAACTTCCCCATGTTCTGTCGGATTCATATTACCAGCATCTACATTTAAATAAGGGTCAACCTTGATAGGATTGACCTTAAAGCCTTTGCTTTGCAATATTTTACCGATAGAAGATGAAGCTATACCCTTACCGACTCCCGACATTACTCCTCCTATAATAAAAATATATTTATGATTTTTCTTCTTCATCTACTCCTCAACTTATTATAATTTCAGATATTTACGTACCGCAAGCAAACTTGATATTGCCCCTATGGCAACACCAGAACCCAGAATAATAAATATAATCTCAAAAAAATTACTAATATAATAATCAAAGATATTAAATCCTATAAAGAAATTTTGGGTCAGATTGCCAAGCCAATAAGAAATAGGTAAAAATAAGAGCATCGTAATAAGTCCCGAAGCCAATCCAACTATTATTCCAGTAACGACAAATGGCCCTTTAACATAATTTTTACTAGCACCGACAAGTTGCATAACAGAAATTTCTTCACGAGAAATATAAATAGCCAAACGAATAGTATTAAAAGTGATAATAATAGAAACAACCACTAAAGCTAAAGAGACAGTCCAGCCGAGACTTTCAGCCGAATCTATAATACGAGAGAGTTTCTCTATAGCCACCCGATTTTCAAAATAATTTATTTTATCAATTATTTTTTCACCTTCACTTGAAAGAATATTTTCTTCATTTAAAAAATTAGCAATGCCTTCGTATTGAGAAGGTTGTTTAGCTTTGATGTTTAAGACTGCTCCCAGAGGATTTTCTTCTAACTCTTCCAAAGCTTGAAGAGTAATTTGGTCATTCTCATGTCTAAGTTTAAATTTTTCTAAAGATTCTTCACGGCTAGTGTATTCAACCGTTTTTACTTCTGATAAAGCTTCTATTTTGGTTTTCAAAGAAGTAATGTCCTCTGGAAGAGCGTTAGATACAAAATAAACATTAATATCAACCTTATCACGCAACTCATTCATAGTGATATTTAAAATAGCACTAACGAAAACAACAGAGCCAATAACAGATAAAGTAATAACCATAACCAACATTGAAGCAAAAGAGACATAGCCACTGCGTGAAAAATTAAAAATACCTGCTTTAATTATTCTTTTCAATTTTGTTTTTAAATCTTTTTTTTCCATCCCGTTAGAAATAGAAGATTACACACTCTGGGGTGCTCTCTTTTACTTTATTTAATCTGCTAATTGTGTTTTTCATATTTTTAATCTTCGTGATTTCTAACGGGATCCATTTCTATAAAATATACTTTCCTGTTATATCATCTCTTATCATTTTACCATCTTGCATAGTTATCACTCTTTTGCCGATTGAATCAATAACTCCTTTATTGTGAGTGGTCAAAATGACGGTAGTTCCTAAATCATTTATTTTTTTTAAAATTTGAACAATATCATAAGTATTGACTGGGTCTAGATTGCCAGTTGGTTCATCTGCAATGATTATATCAGGTTGATTGACGATTGCTCTAGCGATAGCCACTCTCTGTTTTTCACCGCCAGAAAGTTCGTTTGGGAAATTCCAAATCTTACCTCCCAAATCTACCAATTCTAAAACATGAGGCACATCAGATTCTATTTCATTATCAGGTCTGCCCGCCGCTTCCATAGCAAAAGCAATATTTTCGTAAACATTTTTTTGAGACAAAAGTCTAAAATCTTGAAAAACAGCTCCTATTTTCCTTCTCACAAAATTTATTTCTTCACCAGAAAGAGTGTGTATATCAGTATTATGAAGCATTACTTTGCCTCCAGTTGGTTTATCTTCCGCTAAAAGCATCCGCAACAAAGTGGTTTTACCGGCGCCACTTGGTCCAACAATAGAGACAAACTCATTGGGATTGACTACAAAAGAGACCTTGTCTAAAGCGACATAATCATCATCATATTTTTTTGAAACATTATCAAAAACTATCACCCCTTCATTATACTATATTTTAAATTTTTACAAACTTTTCTCCGCTTCAATAAACTTATCTAATTTACCTTCTTCTAAGATAGCTTCCACATCACTGGTTTCTACTTCGGTGCGATGGTCGCGGACCTTCTTGTATGGGTGCAGGACATAAGAGCGGATTTGATTTCCCCAAGTTATTTCAGTAGTTTTACTAACATACATATTTTCTTGCTTCTCAATCCTCTTGTCTTCCAAAGCTTTAAATATTTTTCCTTTTAGAATAGCTAAAGCTTTTTCTTTATTTTGGGCCTGACTCCTCTCTCCATCTGCTTGAGCCGAAAGATTAGTTGGAGTATGAACTATACGCACAGCTGTCTCTCTTTTGTTTATATTTTGACCACCTGGTCCACTAGAACGTGAGAGTTCAACTTTAAGTTCTGATAGCGGTAATTCTATTTCCCCGCCAGAGGCGGGTCCGCCTTTGGCGGAAAAATTAGGAATTACTTCCACCATAGAAAAGCTAGTATGTCTCTTTTGATTTGCATTGAAAGGAGAAATCCTAACCAGCCGATGAACACCAGACTCATTCTTCAAGGTCCCATAGGGACCGAAGCCCCGCGAAGCTTCAGCAAAGTGGGGTCCATTTATTTCCACCGTAATATTTCTGTATCCTCCATTATCATTTTGATTTTCATGTAAAATAGCGTAACTCCAACCTTTATTTTCAAAATATTTAAAATACATCTTTAAAAGCATAGCCGAAAAGTCTTCCGAATCATCACCTCCAGCACCAGAAAAAATAGTCATCACCGCGTCCCCTTTATCATATTGACCCACTCCTTCTAATTCATCTTTCAAATTTTGAATTTCTTTTATTATTTCTTGGGCTTTTTCTTTATCAGACCAAAAATCGGGCATTGCCATCTCCCCTTCCAATTCCTTTATTTTATTTTCTATTTCTTGCTTTTCCATTTTTTATCTTATTTTTATCTTAATTTTGTCTTAAACACCCCCTTCTTGTTAAACACCGAGTGTTCAACAATTTATTTTTATTAATTATGTTATTATATTATATAAGTATGAGAGAAATAAAAATAGCTCCCAACGAATATTACCATATTTTTAACAGGGGGATGTCCAAACAAAAAATATTTATTGATAAAAGAGATTGGGCTCGATTTCTTTTTTTGATTCTCCATTTTCAATCCCCAATTACTTTTCAAAATATCGGGCGTCCAACTAAAAATTTTGTTAAACACTCGGTGTTCAACATTGATAAGGAACAGGTCACAGAAATCGTTGAGAATCGTTTTGTTGAATTAATCTCATTCTGTCTAATGCCCAACCATTTTCATTTAATTATTAAAGAGGTGGAGGAAGGTGGTATCGCTTCTTATATGCAGAGAGTTTTAAATAGTTATACAAAATATTTTAACACCAAATATAAAAGATCAGGACATTTATTCCAAGGTCCATATAAAGCTGTGCATGTAGAACAAAACTATCAATTGCTTCACTTATCAGCATACATACACAAAAATCCCACTGAACTAGCTGAATGGAGAAACAAGATCAGTGACTATCCGTGGTCAAGTCTTCAAGACTTCAGTACCAAAAATCGTTGGGACAATCTGATTGTGCCGAATATCATTTTGGAACAATTCAAAACTAATGGTTATCAAAAATTTTTAGAGACAAGCACCGCAAAAAATGTTGAACACTCGGTGTTCAACATTTAG
>PCXM01000026.1:2776-12245 GCA_002771075.1 Candidatus Zambryskibacteria bacterium CG10_big_fil_rev_8_21_14_0_10_34_34 | reverse complement strand
AGCAGTTATGGAAGCTTATGGTTCGACAAGCTCACCACAAGAAAACTTAGGACAAGAGGCAGTAACTCATTCGGCCGTCTCTATGCATTTTGTTACCGAAAAATATGATGAAGGTCCCCTCTTTTTTAGCCAGTCAGTTCCAATACTGCCTAACGACACCGCCGAAACTTTAGCTAAAAGAGTAAACGAAGCCGAGCACAAATGGCAACCCGTCATCACTGAAAAAGTATTAACTGGTGAAATTAGTTGGGATGGTAAAAACCCGAAGACACTTAAAGGTCAAATTATAAACTGATTTGACCTCTTTTTTTAAAAAAAGAATTCGCCATATGCGTCTCGTTGTTAGCTGTTTTTTTCTTTTCCTCCTACGTCTCTCGGCAACTTCCGGCTCCATACGCAGATATATGTACCGGGGCCAAAATTCTGTCTCCGCCGGTAAAATCTTGTTGCGAAGTTCCCAGAATAGACTATTCAACTCGATATGTTCCTGCCCATGTAGCTGAAAAGCGAAAGTGGACGCATCGAAGCGGTCTGACACAACCGTCTTCCCAGCTCTAACAGCGGGAACAATAACTTCCTGAAAATGTGACGCTCTGGCTGACATAAAACTAAGCAAAAGTGGCAAAGCTGGAACATCCTTTGATTCTTGGTCAAGAAGAACTTTGCGTATTTTTTCTCCAAACACAGAACCACCCGGCTCTCTAGTGTAGAGAAAATCTGGAAATTCTTCCCTGAGACAATTAATGACAGTAGTTTTACCACTACCATCTAAACCTTCGAGAACAAAAAATTTTCCTATATTCATAACGATCTCCTAATTAGAAAGATATAATTTTAAATAAATAAAGCAATATTGACTAGTAATCAAAAGTGAGTAATATTCAAATTAGGTTTGATATTATACAAAGGAGAAGATGATGAGCATCAAAGACCTGAAGCACGTAGTTCGACCACTTAGTAATAGTGGTTTCGTTATGATCCTCGACACAGGAGGGGTGATCGGACCAGAATCAGCTGCGATGTTGCAGGCTTTGCATTCTCGTTCGGTCGGCGGGATAAAAGAACACCTAAAAGCTCTCACAGAAAAAGGGTCTGGGGCGTTCATGAAGAAGTATTACATTGGTTACAACCACAAATCAATTGGCGACTGCGGAGACGCAATCGTTTTTATTGAAGGGGTGCCAATGTTCGTCCCTAAATCCGTCCAAGACTGGCCACTTTATAGCGGTCAGGAATCGTCAACACGGTTCATTGATTTCGCAAAGCAGATATTCGCAAATCCACTAGGAACTGTGGCCAGCGAAGAACTTCTAGAAAAATTGAGGAAATTCTATCTCTACGGGATAAAAGAGCTCAATAAGTCCCTTAAACTCAGGTTTCCTATAAAGGAAGGTGAGAAATCGACTATTTACGACAAGACCATCAGCGCCCGAGCTTTTGACATCATGAGAGGGTTCCTGCCAGCTGGCGCTCACACCAATCTGTCGTGGATGATGAATCTTAGGCAGTTCGCCGATGAACTGCTCACACTTCGCCACCATCCACTCAACATTGTCAGAGAAGTGTCTATGGCAACTGAGGATGGGCTCATGGAAATGTTCCCGAATTCATTCTCAAAAAAACGGTACGAGGCCATAGAGAAATATGCTGGTGAGATGGGGAGACTTCACACCTATCATCACAGAACTTCTCTGTCAGACTTTGAAGTGAGCAAAGTTTTGCTTGACTTCGATCTTCTCTCGGAATACAAACAGGCCATAATAACAAGACCTGAAAAAGCGGAACTCCCTCGCAAAATTCGTGAATGTGGACTAGTGAGGTTCGAATTCCCGCTTGATTTTGGTTCATTCCGTGACATTCAACGCCACAGAGCTGTCACTCAACAGATGCCATTGTTGACAACAGATCTTGGTTTCAACCAGTGGTACCTTTCAGAGCTTCGTGAGTCAATGGATGATCTCTACTCACAAGCGTGTGAAGTCTGTGACTTCATCTGCAAAAAACTAGCAAGGTTTGATTGCCCACCAGAGATACTGCAGTACTACATTCCAATGGGATTCAATACTGCAAATCGTCTCACTGGAGACCTTCATGCTTTGACATACTTGATCGAACTTCGTTCAGGCTGGGCAGTTCATCCGACGCTTCGGAAAAAAGCAATCCAGATGGGTGAGGCACTGTCAACAATAATTGCACCCTACTTTGACTTCGCTCTACACCTCGATACATCAAAAACACAATTTGATTTTCGTCGTGGAAGTCAAGACATCATCGAAAAATAAAAGATTCAAAAACAAATGGTCCCGACCGCGCACGCGCAGTCGGGACACTTTTTTACTTATCTTTCTTGAAATATTTTCCGAGTTTTGGACCAGATTGTTGCCCATAGGTTGGGTTCATCTGGTCGTAGTGCTTTTTTGGTGTTTCCAACATCTTCTCAAGGCGAATTTTTGATATTGGCTGGCCATCACAAATGATCAAACCATTATCAAAAGAGCGCACCTCAAGAGTAAGGGGTCTGCCACGACCATCGTTATCAGAACCTACTCCCCACCCCGGATCAACAAATCCAGCGTAATGAGAACGTAAATCTCCACTCCTCTCATCCATTGGCCTCATCTCACAGGCCATATTTTCTGGTATCCTCACAAACTCTTTTGTAGAGAGAATATAGAAAGCGTTGTCCCGCAAGATAATCGATTTACCCTGTTCAAATAAAATAACCGGGCGAAAGAACCGTTCTGGATCGTAATAATCAACCCTGTTGAGTTCAATCGGTTCTCTGGTTTCGATAGCTTCAAATCCAGGGACTGGAAAATTTAAACCGAGAGTTAACAAAATTGATCCATCATTGTCAGAATGCACAATGTTCTCGTAATTCAACATTGTACCAGATTGATCAAAGATGACACCTCCCCTATTTTTGAAAGCAAATTCCAAGCGTAACTCGTCAAAACGAGTATCTTGGTTACAAAACCGGATTTGGTTTAATGTAATACCTTCATAAACTATCACCGGAAAAGTCTTGGGGACAATCATAATCCAGAGAGAACCAGCATATCCTCTGGGAATATAATCATACCGCGATACATTGTCGGCGAGCAGTCTAACATGAATATCAATGCGTCCACTGGAAGATTTTGGATTACAATATCCATATAACCTTTTAGGCAACTCAATCACATCCATTGCTAGACGAAAAATATAACAACATCCCTTTTCTAGAATAGATCCCTCCCTGACCGAAACCCCTTCCACTCTTTCAATTGCTTGTTCAACAGTCTCTTTAGGTCTTGGAAGAAAAGCTCCCTTAACTCTATATCCTTCCATGGTCAATGGAGGATCGATCGAACCGGGTCTAATATTTTTTTCTTCAACCCCAGTTAAAAAACCACTATTGACTAACTCCTTTAAGAGTTGACTTGGTAATGCACCACCATATTCCATTTCAATGTACTCCTTTCTCTATCAAAAGCTTACATATTTTGATTTAAATTGCCAGTAGTAGATATCTGGTATATATTTGGTTTGGAGGAAACAATGCTCTTTACAAAGTGTATACTGAAAGAAAAAGAGCCCTCAGTTGGAAAAAATTCAAGAGGCGATATTTAGCAGAAATCCGTCGTGGACCCAAGCTATCCGCAGTGAAAGCTTTGGTGTTAATGGCAACCAAGCAGGACATAATAATCCTGTGTATCGAAAGAAGCCACAAAAGATGTCATCGCAGTCTTCTTGCCAGTGAATGCCGAAGACACAAGCCTAATCTCATCATCGAGCACCGATAGAGATATCGGTGCTCATTTTTTTAAAAATATAAATTACCCTTTCACCTCTACCCACACATAATTTTCTGCTGAAAATTTGCGCGGGCCCACCTCGGCTCGTCAGCCTCCGGTTCGTAGAAGTGCGATTCAACGCACTTCTACGCCCATACTCCTACAAGTGCCGGCGATTATTTTGACTGCCGAATCCAAATCATTGGCATTGAGGTCAACCATTTTGGTTTGAGCGATTTCTTCAAGTTGTTTGCGGGTGATGGAGCCCGCTTTTTGAATAGGTGTTTTACCAGACCCTTTTTCTATACCAATAGCTTTCATAATAAGACTAGAGGCAGGTGAAGTTTTTAAGACAAAATCAAAAGTCCTGTCTTCGTAAACAGAAATTTCAGCCGGCACCAAGGCGCCAGTCATCTCTCTAGTAGCTTCATTAAATTTGGTAACAAATTCACCAATATTAATACCGGCAGGACCTAAAGCAGTACCAACAGGGGGGGCAGGGGTTGCTTTACCCGCCGCTATCACTAATTTTATTTTTTTTGTTATTTTTTTTGCCATAATTGATTTTAATGAGCGGAGCGATTATAAAAATCATCACCCCCCACCATTTTTGCTTATAATTCGTTCCAAAAAATTGTCATTGCCCCTGACAATTTTTTATTTTCAATACCGATTCTGACGATATTATTATGCATATTTTATATATTTTAGCAAAAATAGTGGGGGATTAATAAAATTATAGTCATTTCATTTCTTAATTTTCTAAATTTTCTTGACCTGCAAGAAATCCAGCTCCACTGGGGTTTCGCGTCCAAACATAGGCACCAATACTTTGACTTTGCCCCTCTCTTCGTCTACTTCACCAACTTTGCCCTCCAAATCTTTAAATGGCCCATCAACTATCTTAACCGCATCGTCTAAAGATAAATCTATATTATGTTTGACCTTTTCTGAATTCATCCTTTTAAATAATTCATCTACTTCTTTTTGATCAAGTGGCACTGGGAAAACTCCAGCCCCAACGAAACCAGTTACTCTCGGAGTATTCCTCACTATATACCACGAATCATCAGTCACTATCATATCCACTAAAACATATCCTGGATAAATTTTTTCTTCTTCTTCTACTCGTTTGTTGCCTTTTATTTTTATTTTCTTTTCTGTTGGAACAATAACATCAAAAATTTTATCCTCCATACCCAAAGATTCAATACGCTGTTTTAAATTTCTGGTTACTGCATTTTCATAGCCAGAATAGGTGTGGATGGCATACCAATTTCTACCTTCTTGTATTTGTTGTTTACTCATATTTAGATAAATAAATTCAAAATTCGTGAAAAAACAAAATCAAACAAACCTAAAAAGAGAGCAGTCAAAATAGAAATAATAATGACGACAACGGAAAAGATAACCGACTGCCTTCTGGTAGGCCAATTGACGTGAGAAAGTTCTCCTTTTGTCTCCTTCAAATAACTAATTATTGACATAATATTTTGTTATTAATTTCCTTATTAAAAAACCCCTTACGGGGTCTTTTTATTAAATTGTAATTTCATTATACTCCCATCTAAAACAAAGTCAAGTTCATTATTTAATCTCATAAGTAATACTTATATCTGAAATGATTTTATTCTCGCCAGTTGGTAATTCTGCTCTAGCCGGCATTACTGAAGAAACCATAGCATCTCCCCCAAGACCTATAGCTTTTTCATTATAATACATAGGGTGATTGCCATTTTCATTGTAATACATTATTTTACCCAAACGAACCCCAAGTTGTTTTGCCAATTCTTTAGCTTTTGTTTTAGCTTCAGTAATAGCCTCCTCTCTGGCTTCTGATACGTACTTATCTTTATCATCAATAGTAAATTCTACTCCACTTATATTAGAAACTTCTGTTGCTCCTACTTTAGTGACCAAATCTGCCACTTTTTCTGTATCTCGTACTTTGACAGTGATGGTCTGACTGATTTCATAACCTTTCAAAACATTTTTACCAGCAGGGCAAGGGTAAGTTATACAAGCAACCTGATTCCATTCATATTTAGGATAAACATTGTAGCTAGTAGTTTTAATATCTTTATCTTCTACTCCCAACTGACGGATTACAGCTAGAGATTTACTCATCTTTTGGTCGGCTTTTTCTTGAGCTTCCACCACGGTGCTACCCAACTCAACCACCGAAAAATTAAAAGTGGCGATATCGGGTATAGCATAAACTTCCCCAGTACCAGAAACGCTAATGGTTGATTGAGGATAAATTTCCCTGCCGATGTTTGGCAATTTTTTAAAATCTCCAACAATCTTTATTAAAAGAAAGGCCGAAAGGAGCATAAGTGAAATAGCAGTCCACTTTGAAACTCTATTAGCCCCCTCTTCTCCAAAAAATTGATTAAACATCTTTTTAGTTATTTATAAATAATGATATTATTATAATATGTCATGGGAAAAATTGCAAAATATTTTTTTTATTGTTTTTTTGATTTTGATAATAGGGTCACTTTTTATTTATCAAATATTTGGCAGTAATTTTGACTTAGGAGAAATAAGAGAATATCTTAAAAATTTTGGTATTTGGGCTCCCTTTATTTTTATATTAATCTATATCGTAGGAACAATTTTTATTCCATCCACCCCCTTTATGGCTATCGCTGGCCTTTTGTTTGGATTTGGATATGGGTTAGTTTATACCATTATTGGTGGATTTTTAAGTTCTTTTTTAGTTTTTATAATATCAAGAAAATTGGGTCAAAAACGAGTAGAAAGTATTTTAAAAAATAAATACTTAAAGTATATAAATAAATACAACGGAAAACTTGGTAAAAATGCAATTTTAGACCTTGTTATATTGAGAATAATTCCCATTATGCCATTTAATGTATTAAATATTTTGATGGGTGTTTCCAAAATAAAAACCAAAGACTATATAATAGGCACTCTATTTGGTATTATTCCAAGCAATGTGCTAGCTGTATACTTCGGCCATCTTATGACCAAAATATTATAATTACTCTCCTTTAGTAGTATCCTCTCCCAAAACTCGGTCAATATCTTGAATAATAGATTGCAAGCTTTCGTCTGATTTGATTACATAACCGACCACTCCCATAGACATTACATCACTTATTTTTTTAACACTAGAAAGATTGGAGGAAACCAAGATAGGAACTTTAGGCAAATCATTATCCTCTTGGAGTTTTTTCAAAAAAGAGGTCCCATCTAATTTTGGCATCATCAAATCCAAAATTATAAGGTCAGGTTTTTCAGATTTAAGTTTTTCTAAACCCACTTCTCCATCTTCAGCAGATATCAACTCATATCTCTCTTTAGGTAAAGCAGTTTCCAGTGTTTTAGAAAAAAACTGGTCATCATCTATTATTAAAATTTTTTTCATAAATTTGTCATTTTTATTTTATAATACATACATAATATCATTAGTTAAGTGGAATAGTAAAGAAAAAACTAGTACCAAACCCCTCTTTTGAAACCAAGCCAATTGCCCCACCATGAGCTTCTGCAATACCTTTGGCAATAACCAACCCTAAACCAGTGCCTTTATTTTCTCCATCTTCTGGACTCAATTTAGCCTGTTTAAAGGTATGGAAGAGATCTTTGATACTATCCTCTGGGATACCGATGCCAGTATCAGAGACAACCACACATAAAGAAGGCGCTTTCACTTTGATATCTTTTTCTTCTGGAAAAACTGGAACTTTTGATCTATCAAAATTTTTAGGAAAATGTTCCCTAGGGTCATAAACAAAAGCAGAAACCAAAATCAAACCGTTAACAGAAGTAAATTTCAAAGAGTTTGATAGAAAATTATTTAAAATTTGTTTTAAGGTTTGAGGATCAAATTCAGCCAACTCTGGCAAACTATCATCTAAATAAGTTTCCAAACCTATTTTTTTAACATCAGCTGAAACCTTATAAAAAGAAACTCTGTTATTTATCACCTCTTTGAGGTTGGCCTGTTCTTTACGAACTTCAAATTTACCAGACTGAAGTTTAGAAAGATCTAAAATATCATTAACTAATTCAAGCATTGAGGCAGAGCCCTGATAAATTAACTTCAAATACTCATCAAATTTATCCGAATTTTTATCAATATTACCCGCGACCACCGACTCTGTTATCTTTTTTATACCATCAAGAGGTGAACGTAGTTCATGCACTATCATACCTGTAAATTCTTCTCGGACTCTCTCTAATTCAATATCTTTACTAATATCATTGAAAACCACCACCGCTCCATGCATCTGACTTTCTCCTTTCGGATTATAGTGTAAAACTGGATATACTCCAATTTCAAAAAATGAGTCATTGATGTTTATTCTTTCAGAAACAAAAATTTTTTTATTGACCAAAGCTTCTTCCAGTCTTCCATGAATATCAAACTTACCACCAAGAGTATCAACAAAATCAAAAATGTTTATATCTTTAGTTACTTCAAATTTTATAATTTTTTTGATAGCGGGATTGGCGACCACTACTCTATAATCCATATCAACCATTAAGACGCCATCTTGCATACTTTCTACCATCGCATTTAACTTTCCTTTTTCTATTCTAACCACTTCGTGTAAACGAGTTACTGCTTCTGATGCTTGGTTAGTTATCTTATACAAAATAGTCATATCATCTTCTTTGTATAAACCCTTGTTTATATGAGCCACAGTCAAAACCCCGACCACTTTGCCACTAATAACCAAAGGAATATTAAAAAGAGAACCGATATTTTGCTTGATTTCATCTATAACAATAGCCCCAGAAACAACTTCATCCAATTTAAATTTATCAAAAGTTTGGTCAGTCAAAGCAGAGAGTGATGCAGTCATTTTATCTTTCATTTCTTTTAAAAATAAATGACTGACAGATTTTTCAATATGAGTATTTATTTTTATTTTTTCAGGAGTAACCACAATATAACCGACAGCAGTATAATCTATAAACTGCTTTAGAGAGCCAGTGATAATTTGCAATATTTCTTCCACATCTAGAGAATACCCCACTCTCTCTCCCAATTCTTTAAGGATAGCTAGTTCATAGATACGGCGAGTAGACTCTTCTCTTTCTTTTATTATTTCCCTTCCTCTTTTTTTAAACAAAAAATAAAAATAAAAAACAAAAACAGCCAATATTAAAGCTATTGAAATTAAAATAAGAGACATTATGGCGCCTGATAGAAGCGCAATATTCATATTAAGTATTCATTATGCCTTTAAAGAGTTTATTGGCACCAATAACCATAAATATGTATCCTATAGCAAAAAAGACTGTGCTGGAAACATTAATCCAAAAATATAAAACCCATTTATCAACAACCATAACTATAGTGCCTAACACTACAAAGAGCATTCCGATTCCAACATAATTAAGGACCAAACCGAAGAGTCCACCTCCAAGTTTTCTGGCTACTCTAAAAACAAAAAATGTAGCAATAATCCCGATAACAATAGACAAAAGCAAAGAAAAATTATCAGCAAAAACAGAGGCGTAAGCAACCCCATCATTAGATATTGACTCACTTATATTTTGAGCCATTACCATTGTAGGCAAGATTGTCCCTAAAAACGTAAACAAGAAGAACTTTTTCATATTATATTTAAATTGTTTAAATTAATGTTGAATTGAAGGATATTTTTGAAAAATAGAATTAACAGCATTTTTAACTATCTCTCCCGAAAGAGCAA
>PCXM01000026.1:697-2761 GCA_002771075.1 Candidatus Zambryskibacteria bacterium CG10_big_fil_rev_8_21_14_0_10_34_34 | reverse complement strand
CTTTTAATCCTTCTACTCCTCTGGCTTTGAGGACGGCAATTTCTGGACCCAAAATAACAATCTGTTTTTTGATTATTTCTGTGAGCATTTGTTTATAATCTGTATTTGTTGGTTCCATCCCGTTAGAAGTAGTAAATTATATTTATAAATATAATTTACTACTCAAATTAAACTATTAATAAAAGAATCTCGTTTTTAATTTCCGCAACTTCTAACGGGATTCCATATCTATATTTCATTATACCAAAATAAAAAACTACATCTGACAATTGTGTGGATTACTCAATCTTAAAGAAAAATAGCCCAAAATGCCAAGTTGAATCATTGGAGTCAGTCCGACTTTCAAGATAGGAACAATAGGCATATTTGGATTATATTGCCACCAATTATTATAGAGAGCAAACCATTCAATAAAGACAGCCATTATTATTCCAAAAATTATTATGAGCCACATTTTATTTTTAAAATAATTTTTATATAAAAATGGCAGAGAAAGTAAAATGATCAAAAAAGCATCAACAACAGATGCTTGCAATAAAATAAATCTTGTAGTTGGTCCACCTAAATAATTATCATAAAAAACCACATGTAAATTTTCCCATATAAGATTTAAAACAAAAGCTATTATAAAAATAAAAATTAGTCTTTTCATAATTTAATTTTAGTATAAAAGACAAAATAAACGAAGAAGACACTTCGACTAGATAAACTATAGAGTTAAAATTTCTTTGCCCTTCGTTTAACTCAGGACACTGAATTTTTATAGTCATTACATTCCTTAAAAATTCGTGGGTCTTAATCATAATAACATTATAAAGCTGATTTCAGACAACGAATTGATGCAAAATATGGCTATTCAGATGGCTTTCATTAAAGAACTGCAGAAAGAGGAATCGGCTCAAATTGTAGCTTGATTTTAGCAAATTTTAAGCTTTTAAACCTTGTCTTAACGATATTATACTCGATAATTCTAAAAACAGGAGTGTGAGGTTGTTATAATTAATTTTCTGGTATGGTCAGTAATTTATACAACATATACAGCAGAAATAATATAAATGCTAAATTACCTAACCACACAGGAATCTTCTTCTCTAATGTATTTAACCATAACCGAAAATTAGTCATTCTTGATACTTTCATAAGCTATTCATCAAATTTGTAATCTCCTCCACTAAGTCAACCAATCCCTCCTGGTTAGCTTCGTCCCAAACATCTTCCAAGGTATCAAAAGCTGAATCATTCTTTCCTACCGCTATGTAAATCTGGGCAAGCTCCATTTGAAATACAACTCTCTGCTCTATGGTGCCACCAGGCCTATCGGTTTCTTGTTGTCTTCTATTATGCCATCTTTCAATCTCCGAATTTAAGTTTTCCGAAAGCCCTTCCCCATTGAAAATCTCTTTGATTCTATTTTTAACATTTTCAAAAATTTCTACGTTATTTAATTCTTCCATATTATTTTTATTTTATTTCTTGGGGTGGTAAATGGGGCTTGAACCCATGACCTCCGCTTCCACAGAGCGGCGCTCTACCAGCTGAGCTACTACCACCATTACATTTCTATCTTAATATACCCGTCTTTTAAGATTTTCTCAATAGATCAACAGAATAGAAGAGTATTTGAGAAAAAACTAACGAGATGCTTTTCGTTCAAGACGAAGGACCCTAGATTCGAGAAGTTTAAATTCATCTCTAGTGACTTGATTGTGACGGATAAGAGCTACTTCAGTTTTTAAAATTTCTAAATCTGATTCAACTCCACCCAATCTTTTATCTATACTGTCTACTCTTTTATCTATACTGTCTACTCTTTTATCTATACTGTCTACTCTTTTATCTATACTGTCTACTCTTTTATCTATACTATCTACTTTATCCTTAACTAAATCCAAACTTTCACCAAAAACTTTAAAATTTGATCTTAAGTCTTCCAAAACAACAGTATATTGATCTTTTTTTATAGTTTGAGATTTAGGTTTATTGTTTGTTTTTTTAGAAGATTTCATATTCTTATTATACACAAATAATTGAATGCTATCAATTTTTATTTTCTTCTCCTTATAG
>PCXM01000026.1:0-691 GCA_002771075.1 Candidatus Zambryskibacteria bacterium CG10_big_fil_rev_8_21_14_0_10_34_34 | reverse complement strand
GTGTCGGTTGAGATATTTCATCAGAAACTGCTATCACTCTTCTCTCTGCTCTCCTAGCGATAGTGCGAGCAATATCAAATATAGCTCCGAGTCCAGCTCCTCCTAGTTGCCATTTGGTTATCTCTGATGTGCCACCAGAGATAAAGAAAGATTTTATTGGTGGCAATTCTTTCTCAATACTACCTACAATTTCTTCAAGTTCTTTTACCTTATCTTCAGTGATAGTTTTTGGAGCTCCAGCTAGCTCTGCTTGAATGATAAAAAGATTTTTTTGTATATTGTGGATTATTTCAGCCAAACTTGCTTCACCCAATTTATAACCAAGATGCACCGCTTGCACTTTACAAAGCCCTAAAAATGAATTTATTTCATCTAAGCTACCCAAAGATTCTGCGATGGTAGAGCTTTTTGAAATCCTTTGGTCACAACTAAAAGTTTTAGTTGTTCCATCATCTCCTTTTCCTGTAAAAAATACCATACTCATATCCTGCCTGAATTTCCCAAAAAGTCAACAATTTTTGGTAATGTCTAAACACTTTTGGCACTTTTGATACATTAGTAGCTAATGAGCATCAAAATGTTGAAAAACATCAAAGAAGAGAGGTTAAGATGGTTCAGACCAATACTGGAAAAGGAAATTAGTATAAAAAATCTGGTAAAGGTTTGTCCGTACGAAACTCCAATATGGATT
>PCXM01000003.1:5268-5567 GCA_002771075.1 Candidatus Zambryskibacteria bacterium CG10_big_fil_rev_8_21_14_0_10_34_34 | reverse complement strand
ATGTTCTGTTCTTATAAATGCTCCCAAGACTGTTTACGCCAACTTTATTATAGACCCAAATTATAGGGAGTTTTAAATTCCGAAAAAGAAAGCCGAGAATAACCCCAGCTTTATATTTATAGCTTTGTATCTTTTCTCGCCAAAGCTTCAGCAATTGATTTAGAGATTGGCAATCCTGCTAAATCTTCGATCCATCCCCATTGTCCCGATTGATTAACCTCAAGAAATACATACTCTCCTTCGGGTGTGAGAATCATGTCTATGGCGGCAAAACTCAATTTCCAACACTGCATAAGAGC
>PCXM01000003.1:3784-5255 GCA_002771075.1 Candidatus Zambryskibacteria bacterium CG10_big_fil_rev_8_21_14_0_10_34_34 | reverse complement strand
CTCGCAGTTTATCCTTAATATTTTCAGGTAAGTTGAAATCCTCATGCCGGACATTCTGAAAATCATAGTTTCGCCAATCATGTTTTGTTTTATCACTATCCTGAGAATGTATGGCACAGGTAAATATCCTATGTCCAACGACAGTAATCCTCAGCTCAATTCTTTTGGCTATGTATCTTTGAGCAAAGACGGGAGCAAGTGCAATGGCGTCTCGTTGTTTTAGCAGCTCGTCGTAAGTGATATGGTGTGTAAACAGACTCAAAGCTTTTCTCGAGATATTCTCTCGAAATATGCGACCCCTGATATTTTTTATGGCGAGTCTTCCGCTACATTGTTCACAAAAAGACAGAAGTTCGTCTGAGTCATTTGTTATGACGGTTTCTGGAATCTGCAACCCAAATCGTGTTGCGATCTTCAATTGATACAACTTATTATGCTCCAGCAATTTCGCACTTAGGGGGGGGTTCATCCAGAAACAATCAATACTTGTGTAGAGAGAATACAACATGGCATTAGATTCACTCTGCACAAAATCAATTTGCCACTGTGGTAAGCTTGTGCTTGCTTGAGGAATTTCCGGTTTTCGCATCCATACACTTTTTATATCTTCCAACTTGGTTTTATCTTGTAGAGGCGTGTCTCTCAAAGAACCACTGATTGATTTTGATCCTCTCTTCAAATAGATACTCAAGATCTTTTCTGTTGGGAAAAGAGCTGTATCAAAGATGACAAATTCTTCTCCCATGCCTCTCAAATGACGAGTGACTGCGTCGATATTTCGCTTTTCCCGAGCACATCCTACAATCAAAATCTTTTTCTTAGTCGTCATAATAACACCTCTTTCTTTGTTTTTCCCTTTGAATTTTCAAAGTTTCCATATATAATATACCCAATTCATAGAATTATGTCAATCGATTTGAAAAAACCAATACCGCCAAACATTAGGAAGAAAGCATCCTTGGTTATATCACATGCCTTAAGAGATATGAGCTATAAAATTGGGATTAATCAATTGGAAAAATATCGTAAATTGTATTCATTTGATGACAAGCTTTTATATGCCTTAGGCCTGTTGTATGATCATAAGGGCATGCAGATTTCTGGCCAATTTTACTCTCAAGGGGAATCTGTCAAAATCTCTATAAAACAAAAAAAGAAAGCGGAATATTATTTTAAAACAGCAAGAGAAATTTTTTATGATATTCTAAAACGTAATCCTAAAAATGTATATGCCCTGTTTCGTTGCGGTATTTTATTTGAACTTAACGAGCAGTACAGAAAAGCGATTAAATTTAAATTAAAGGCATATAGAATTGGGATGAAAGACAAGAGTAAAAGGATCCCTCTTCTTATCGGTTTTACTTATTTGAAAATGGGGGAAAAAAAAGAAGCTGAAAAATGGATTCAAAAAGAACTTAAATTTTTAGGGGAAGAAAATACATCGGCAAATTTAAATATTCTCTTATTCTAT
>PCXM01000003.1:3551-3762 GCA_002771075.1 Candidatus Zambryskibacteria bacterium CG10_big_fil_rev_8_21_14_0_10_34_34 | reverse complement strand
AGGAAAAAAAGTCCAAAAATTATGGCAAAAAAGAATACAAAAAATAAAAAAAATGGCTAACCCGTAGGTTAGCCGTAAAGTTCCAATGATTGCGACATCGTATCATGTGTCGCAATAATCAGCACCTTCATCGGGTCCGGTTGACCACGTGTCGGTAGCACGGATATCAGGCGGGGCGATATCAGTAGGTGTCAGGAAGCTCAACAATAGT
>PCXM01000003.1:3128-3537 GCA_002771075.1 Candidatus Zambryskibacteria bacterium CG10_big_fil_rev_8_21_14_0_10_34_34 | reverse complement strand
TGCTCACTTTCAGCGGTCTTGTTCATTGTTATTCCACCTTTCCGAGATCGGCCAGATCTCTAAAGTACAGGTTTTACGTTGTCTGATATTAAGGTTATCAGATTAGTATCTGTTGTCAATTTAAGGTCTGTCCATAAGTATTAAAGACCTAATGTCTCAGCAGGGTTGGCTCAATACACCAGATGAAGAAGCAGAATTTTATTATTCAATCGCCGGATCGTTTATAAAATATCTATTAGGCACTTTGAATTTGCAAATATTCAAAGAATTATACTTAAAAATGGACAGAAAAAACTCCGTAGAAGAAAACGTGAAAATATTTGAATCAATTTTTTTGTCGCCCCTAGCAAATGTTGAAGAGAAATGGCGGACATCAATTTTATAAAAAATAATAGTAAAAAATCCTTGA
>PCXM01000003.1:1148-3101 GCA_002771075.1 Candidatus Zambryskibacteria bacterium CG10_big_fil_rev_8_21_14_0_10_34_34 | reverse complement strand
TTAAAATATGTTTGGATTTACTGGCACATTTGGAATAATCGCTGGGATATTTTCTTTCTCAGCTTATTTGTTTTACATAGTAGCCATATTGAAAGGGAAGACCAAGCCCAGTCGCGCCACTTGGTTTATTTGGGCATTTATAGGCATTATATTAGCTATTTCGTATAGAGCTTCTGGAGCCGAAGATACTATTTGGGTAGCAGTGAGCGAAGCAATTGCTCCAACCATCATTGCATTACTTACCATAAAATATGGAGTGGGCGGAACAGAAAAAATTGATATTATTGCTTTTATTGGAGCTTTGATCAGTTTAATACTCTGGTGGATATTTGGCACACCAGTCGTTGCTTTAGTTACAAATCTAGCCATAGACTTTTTTGCTGCCATTCCAACCATCAAAAAATCTTGGCATAAGCCGGACGAAGAAGATAGATTTGCTTGGACTTTAACCCAAATTGGAAACTTATCAAACTTATTTGCTATAGATAAAATTATTTTTGCAGTTATAATATATCCTATATACACATTTATAATTGATGGAGTAATAACTGGTCTATTGTATAGACCTTTATTTAAAAAAACAAATTATGGTAAGTAAAATAATAGTTAAAGAGAGTAAAATCCACGGAAAGGGAATATTTACAACTAGAGATATCAAAAAAGGGGAGATTGTCTTTATAATAAAAGGTAATATGGTCAGGTGGGAAATTCATAATGAAAAAGAATCTCTTTATGGCCCAGATTGGATTGGTATAAGCAAAACGAGATGGATAGATCCAAACGGACCAGCAAGATTTTTAAATCATTCATGCAATCCAAATTGTGGAATAAAAGGAAAGATAACCGTAAGGGCATTAAGGAATATAAAAATGGAAGAGGAAATAATTATTGATTATTCAACGACTGAAATTGATAAATTCTGGCACATGAAATGTAATTGTGGAAGTAAAAATTGCAGAAAAGAAATTCAATCTATTCAGTTTTTACCAAAAAAAGTTTATAATAAATACACTCCCTGTATACCAACATACTTCATGAAGGTATATAATAAGTGTCATAATGAAAAATAAAATTTTAAAAACTCTAATAATTATTTTAGTTATTTTATCTGTCGTTGCTATAGCGATAAGATATTTATATCTTAAACAATTTGAAGTGTTTATATAATTTATGAATCAATTAATTTCAGAAAATATAGCTGGTTGCGAATGGGGGGTTAGTAAATTTTTAATATTTTCTGATAATGTCTTTGAGCCTTTAATTTATTACTCTCATTTAGGAGTTCTAATCTTAATCTTATTTTTCGGTCTTTTTGTATATTTAAATAATACGAAAGAAGTTCAAAACAAAATTCTTTTTTATTTATCTTTAGTAATCAGTGTTTGGTTATTTTCAGATTTAGTACTTTGGGCAAGCGAGAAAATTTCATACATAATGTTTTTCTGGAGTTTAGAAATCATATTTGAACCAATAATCTATATTTTAGCGTTATATTTCTTTTATGCGTTTATTAATAAAAATATAATTCCATTTAAAGCCAAAATTATTTCTTCATTAATGCTACTACCCACATTAATCTTAGCTCCAACAAATTTTGGATTAACTGGTTTTGATTTAACTAATTGTGATAGGGTTGCAGTAGAAGGTTTACTACCAAAATATGGTTATTTTATTGAAATACTCATTGTTTTTTGGATTATTTTTATAGCATTTAATCATTATTATAAGAACAAAGATTATATAATTAGAAAAAAAATCTTCTTTAGCGCCACAGGTATTTGTTTATTTTTACTAAGTTTTTCTCTAGGAAATATTACTGAGGTCATAACTGAAAATTGGTATATAGGTCAGATTGGATACATTGGTATTCCAATTTTTATTGCTTTTTTATCTTATTTAATTGTTAAATTTAAAGCCTTTAATATCAAACTCATAGGCACCCAAGCACTCGTG
>PCXM01000003.1:0-1135 GCA_002771075.1 Candidatus Zambryskibacteria bacterium CG10_big_fil_rev_8_21_14_0_10_34_34 | reverse complement strand
ATACGAACAATTGAGAATGCAAGAATTATTGTCTCACTCACTCTCATTCTTTTTCTTATTGTGGGAATATTTCTCATTCGCTCTGTCAAACGTGAAGTAAAACAGCGAGAACAAATTGAGGAGTTGGCAGAAAATTTGGAAGTAGCAAATGAAAAATTGAAAGAGTTGGATCAATTAAAATCAGAATTTCTCTCCCTTGCTACTCATCAAATCCGAGCGCCGCTTACCGCTATCAAAGGTTATTCATCAATGCTTTTAGAAGGGGATTTTGGAGTTTTGCCCCAAAAAGCCACTGATTCGGTCCAAACCATAATGAAGTCTTGTCAAAACTTAATAAAAATAGTAGAGGACTTTTTAAATATTTCTCGTATTGAACAGGGCAGAATGGTATATGAAAAAAGCATTTTTGATATAAAAGAAACTGTTCAGGAAGTAATCAAAGAGATCAAACCAAATATTGACAAAGCTGAACTTTCTCTTGATTTAAATATTCCAATAGAAAAAATAAATGTAAATGCCGACAGGAACAAAATAAAACAAGTAGTTAGCAATATAGTAGATAACTCAATCAAATACACTCCTCATGGTCAAATAAATATTTCTGTATTTTTAGATGGAGAGAAAGTTAAAATAGCAGTCAAAGATAGTGGAACGGGTATAGACCCAAGTGAAATAAACAAACTCTTTGCCAAATTTTCTAGAACAAAAGAAGCTAATAAAACAAGCGTTACAGGTACCGGTCTTGGTCTATATGTAGCAAAGAAAATAATAGAGGCCCATCGGGGTGATATAAAAATTTATTCTGAAGGAGTGGGTAAAGGTTCTACTTTCACCATTGAGTTACCAGCACTATAAAAAATGAAGATATTTGTAAAAGCCAAAGCTGGAGCAAAAACAGAAAAAATAATACCTCCGGAGACAAAATTATGGAAAGAGAAAAATAGTGAATCTAATGAAAAGGAATGGTTTGTTATCTGGGTCAAAGAACCACCAATACAAGGTAGAGCCAACATAGCTATTATTAAAGTGTTGGCAGAATATTTCAAAGTCTCAAGTTTACAAATCAGACTCATTTCTGGTTTTTCTTCTAAACAAAAAGTATTTGAGATTTCTGCATAAGAAATAATTTTCAACA
>PCXM01000028.1 GCA_002771075.1 Candidatus Zambryskibacteria bacterium CG10_big_fil_rev_8_21_14_0_10_34_34 | reverse complement strand
CACTAGGATTCGAACCTAGGACCATTTGCTTAAAAGGCAACTGCTCTACCGACTGAGCTATGGGCGCATTAAAACACTAGAAAATATAACATACAATTTGAGAAAATAAAATAGATATAAACCAAAATCCCATGCCTGTTGTATGTTTTGAGCATAATGGCAAGGGATTTTGTATTGAATTTTAATTAGATTGTTTAAATAGTTTTAATTAGTGTTATTGTTTTTGTTATCATAGTCGCCCTCTAGGGCGGGGCTCTAGAAAAGAGAAAATTTATGGACATTTTTATATTTTGCATAATGTTTAAATTATTGCTTCTATATTTATTATGACCTACAATTAAATATGAAAGTTACGATGTAACATTTTAATTAAAATAAAGGTCTTACAATATATGAGGGATGAAATAATATTAAAACTTTCATACAAAAATCCTGCCAAGTTTGGTGAACTTTTTGATAGACACCATAAGCGTTTTTTGAGAATAGCTCAAAAAAATCTACGTTCAAAAGATGATGCCGAAGATGTGGTTCAAGAAACTTTTATAAAAATTTATAAATATGGTAAAAAGTTTCTTGAAAATGGAGGCAAATTCGTGCCTTGGACCAATACTATTTTAAAAAATTGTATGGCTGATCAAATAAATAAATACAAAAATATACCTGTTTTATTTACAGAAGAAATGCAAGAAAAGATTCCAAGTTTAGATGAAGAAGAAGTTTTCAATAACAGCAATAAAAATTATATACAGTTTGTGTTAAATAAAATAGGAGGAGCCACAGCAGATATAATAAAATTGCGATATATTTTAGGTAAGCCATTTAAGGAAATCGCCAAGATATTAAATATCAAAAACAGCACCGCCAGAGTAAGAGTCTATCGATCCAAAAAAACATTTATGCAAATTTACGAACAATACAATAAATTATGAATAACAATTTAAAAAGAAGAATAATGGTTCGCGTTTATTTAGAATATGCTAAAAATGTTATTATCTCTTATCCGGATTATTTTATGTTAGGATTTTTTATCATCATCTCTTTTATATCAATCTCTTTCCAAAGTGTTTTAACCAATATACCTAAAAATGGCTTAATGCCTGCTTTTAATTTTCTTGTAATCGCTATTAGAAATACCAATTGGATTATTCAAACACTCATCGCTGGTTTCTTTATTAGAACAGCTTTTTTTGGAATTAAACAAGCTTACAAAAATATCCGAAGCTTTGATTGGATCATAACTAGATTTAGATACTAAGCAACAATTTTTCTAAAGCGGTATCCAACTCGTTACCGCTTTCCATCCGAGAACGATGATATATTTCTACCAATTTTGTATAGAAATTTTTTAGTTCAATTTCTTGCCAATTTTTAAGATCTCTTTTTGATTTATTATACGGATAGTCTTTTAAACCCAAATCATCTTTAGTGGCACCTATTATTATAGCTGTCATATCCCTTATTTTGCTTACTATATTATGTATCAACTCTTCGGCTTCTATACCAGAAAATCTTAATTTTTGATATTCAATCCAGATGTTTTTTATACTTTTCTCCCCTATGGCATCTTGCAAGGCAAAAGGTTTATAACCAAAAACTCTTTCTTTTTTTGGCTTTGAATCATTTTCTATTTCTTCTTCAAAGACTCCTTCATATTCTTTAAATAAATTTTCCATTTTAATTTTACATTTACTTTAATTCGCCCCAATTTTGTCCGGAAGAAAAATTGGTGATGATGGGCACTTCAAAAGATTTTTCTATCGGTAAAACATCTTGCATTATTTCTTTTATTTTTTTAGAGACTTCATCAAGAATATCATCTGCAATTTCATAAATAAGCTCATCATGAATTTGAAGTATCAAATATACTTTTTTCTCCAATTTATTTTTTACAATAAAATCGTCAACATTTTTCATAGCCATTTTTATAATATCTGCTGAAGTTCCTTGAATTGGCGCGTTGATAGCCATCCTCTCGGCAGCCGCTTTAATAAAAGGAAGTTTTGATTTAATACCTTCAAAATATCTCCTTCTACCGAAAAGTGTTGTAGTAAATCCAAGTTTATTTGCATCTTTTTTTATTTTATCCAAATACCAAGCCAATCTATCAAACTTTTCAAAATAGGTATTATAAAACTCTTGAGCTGTTTTTCTATCAGAGCCCAAGTTTTGAGTCAAAGCATTTATTCCCATACCATAAAGAATACCGAAGTTTATTACTTTAGCGGTTCTACGCATTTCTTTATCTACTTTTTCTTTTGTTACTCCAAAAACATAAGAAGCAACAGTATTATGAACATCTTCACCAGATTTGAAAATTTGAATCAATTTTTCATCACCAGAAAGGATGGCGGCGATTCTAAGTTCTATTTGAGAATAATCAAAAGACACAAGTTTAAATCCTTTTGGCGCCAAAAAAGCTTTTCTTATAAGCTTACCCCTCTCTCTACCAATAGGAATATTTTGTAAATTAGGATTTATCGATGCCATCCGTCCTGTAGTTGTGCCTGTCTGAATAAATTTAGTATGTAATCTTTTTTCGCTATCTACCATTTTGGGAATGGGCTCTATATAAGTTGATACCAATTTTGAAAGTTCTCTAAACTCTAAAACAAGCGGAATTATTGGATGTAAATCTTTCATTTTTTGGAGTTCTGATTCTTTGGTTGATTTGGCTCCGGTGCTTGTTTTCTTTTGATATTTGACAGTTAAATTAAGTTTATTAAACAAAATTTCTCCTAATTGTTTTGGAGAAGCGACATTAAACTTCTCCCCTGCCTCTTTCCATATTTTCTGCATTATTTCTTTTATTTTTTTAGAGACTTCATCAAGAATATCATCTGCAATTTCATAAATAAGCTCATCATGAATTTGAAGTATCAAATATACTTTTTTCTCCAATTTATTTTTTACAATAAAATCATCAACATTTTTCATAGCCATTTTTATAATATCTGCTGAAGTTCCTTGAATTGGCGCGTTGATAGCCATCCTCTCGGCAGCCGCTTTAATAAAAGGAAGTTTTGATTTAATACCTTCAAAATATCTCCTTCTACCGAAAAGTGTTGTAGTAAATCCAAGTTTATTTGCATCTTTTTTTATTTTATCCAAATACCAAGCCAATCTATCAAACTTTTCAAAATAGGTATTATAAAACTCTTGAGCTGTTTTTCTATCAGAGCCCAAGTTTTGAGTCAAAGCATTTATTCCCATACCATAAAGAATACCGAAGTTTATTACTTTAGCGGTTCTACGCATTTCTTTATCTACTTTTTCTTTTGTTACTCCAAAAACATAAGAAGCAACAGTATTATGAACATCTTCACCAGATTTGAAAATTTGAATCAATTTTTCATCACCAGAAAGGATGGCGGCGATTCTAAGTTCTATTTGAGAATAATCAAAAGACACAAGTTTAAATCCTTTTGGCGCCAAAAAAGCTTTTCTTATAAGCTTACCCCTCTCTCTACCAATAGGAATATTTTGTAAATTAGGATTTATCGATGCCATCCGTCCTGTAGTTGTGCCTGTCTGAATAAATTTAGTATGTAATCTTTTTTCGCTATCTACCATTTTGGGAATGGGCTCTATATAAGTTGATACCAATTTTGAAAGTTCTCTAAACTCTAAAACAAGCGGAATTATTGGATGTAAATCTTTCATTTTTTGGAGTTCTGATTCTTTGGTTGATTTGGCTCCGGTGCTTGTTTTCTTTTGATATTTGACAGTTAAATTAAGTTTATTAAACAAAATTTCTCCTAATTGTTTTGGAGAAGCGACATTAAACTTCTCCCCTGCCTCTTTCCATATTTTCTTTTCTATTTCTTTTATAATTTTTGAATAATCTGTGTTTAATTTGTTTAGGAAATCAGTATCAATCAAAACCCCCCTATCTTCCATCTTTTTTATTATAGGAATAATAGGTTTTTCTATTTCTTCAAAAACAAACTCACTTTCTTTTTTTTTGACTTCTGCAAAAATAATTTCCTTGGCTTTTTCAAAAGAATCAGTTCTCGCAAAATTTAAAATATCTTCAAAACTTGGATTGGTAGTATTTGAATCAGCGACCCAAAGAGCTATTTTTGTTTCTTCAAGATTCTGATCAGTCTCGTGGTTCGCAAAATTGTTCTTCGTATCTCTATTTTCATCTTTACCACTTAAAACACTCTTCAGGCGCGCCCCCATAGTTCTAAACTCTAGTTTACTAAATATATTTTCGGCTTTTTTCAAATCTAAACCATCTTTCCATTTTTCAGAAGGTATTACAAAATCAATCGGCGCGTCTCTTCTTATAGTGGCAAGCATTTTACTAAATCTGGCATCTTCTTCTCCCTCTTTCAAAAGTTCTATTATCCTTTTTTTGATACCTTTTTCTTCAAGTTTTTTAGGGTCTTTTTTTAAAATTTTGTAAATATTTTCAATACTGCCAAAATTTATTATAAGATCTGTGGCACTTTTTTCTCCTATTCCCGAAATCCCGATAATATTATCTGATGGGTCACCACTCAACCCTTTAAAATCTGTCAAAAATTCTGGAGCAAACCCAAATCTTTCTCTCACTGCCTTTTCGTTATATAAAATAGTTTCCTTAATTCCTTTTTTCAAAGTATAAACTTCAACACTACCATTATTTTTGCCAGCATCTTTTACCAATTGCATAGTATCCATATCACCAGAAGCAATAATAATATCAATAGGAATTTTCAATTTTGAATTTTCAATTTTCAATTTCTCAACTATCGTACCAAGCATATCATCCGCTTCAAAACCCTCCTTAGAATATATAGAAATATTCAAAACTTCACAGATTTGTTTTGATTTTTCTAGTTGCTCTACCAAATTATCATCAGTTTTAGTCCTTCCGGCTTTATATCCTTCATAAACCTCGTGTCTATAAGTCGGTTTTGGTAAGTCATAACAAGCCACAATATAATCTGGCTTTAAGTCAGTGGCAATCTTTAAAATCATGAGGACTAGACCGTATAAAGCTCCCGTCGGTTCACCTTTACTTGTGGCAAAATCAGGCAAGGCATGATACGCCCGATGAATAATCGCATGCGCATCAAGTAATACTAATTTTTCTTTCGTTTTCTCCTGCATGTTCAAATTTTATCACAGTATGATGGGGCATAATACCGCTAACTTTCTCTGGCCACTCTATGCAAACTAAATTTTTACTGTCAGAAATTATCTCTTGCCAACCCAGATTTATCATTTCTTCATCTTTTTCTATCCGATAAGTGTCTATATGAATCAAATGTTTAAATGATTTATCTTTTAGTTCGTAAATTTTTTCAATCACATAAGTTGGACTTTGGATAGTTTCCTCAATTCCAAAAGCTTTGGCTAAATATTTCATAAAAGTAGTTTTGCCACTCCCCAGCTCTCCATATAACCCAACAACTATGGCTCTATTTTTTTCAAAATTGGGATTGGCTAGAGTAGCTTTAGCGAAGTTGGAAGCTATTTCTGCCGTTTCTTCAACATTTTTAGATAAAAATTTCATCCCGTTAGAAATAGGAAATATTATTTCCGTAGTTAATTTTTAATATGCATAATCTCGTCAGCAAATTTCTAACGGGATCCATACTTCCATCCTACCACAACTTTTTCTAATTAGGATTCCCACTATTTCACCACGGTCGTGGTATTATAATGTAGTGATTAATCGCTATAAAATGTAAACAAAACCCGCCGAGTCGCTTGCACAAGGCAAGCAAACTCGACGGGGACTTCG
>PCXM01000006.1:3544-4436 GCA_002771075.1 Candidatus Zambryskibacteria bacterium CG10_big_fil_rev_8_21_14_0_10_34_34 | reverse complement strand
GCCGAACTTGCAAGTATTTTGTAAATCTGATATTTTAATATTAGGTGTGTAATATACCCCGGGAAAGGAGGTGATCCACCTTATCGGGTATTATAATCTAAGAAAGGAGGGCGGCAAAACCAAAGCAGGGGCTATCAACCGATAGCCCCTTTAAATTTACATAATTTTTTGAGGTCTATAATCTTGTGGAGCTTGAGAAAGAAATTTGAGCATATCTTCTTGAGAAAGTAGACCCTTTTGAGCGCCTACATATTGAACTACCGACATTGAATTGATTGGAGCCCAGAGGAAAGCTTCTGAAAGAGATTTACCTAAAGCAATAGCAGAAGTAAAGGTGGCTGAAAAAGAGTCTCCAGCGCCAGTGCGATCAAATGGAGGTTTTTCGTCAGGGAAAGGAGGCATAAAGAAACCTTCATAACCATCATAAGCATAAGCTCCTTTTGGACCATCAGTGATGACTGTTACATTTGGTCCAATATCGTGCATACTTTTCAATAAATTTTTGATATCTTGTTCATCTCGTTTGTTTAATATATTTTTAGCTTCTTCTACATTACAGAAAAAAATATCAGTGTGAGCATACAAATCTTTTAATTTCTCTATCCCCATTTTTATTTGAAAAGTTCCTGGTTGAAAAGCTAATTTTATTTCTTGATTTTTTCTTAAATATTCTAATATTTCTTGATGATAATCTAAAGAATTTTCGCCAAGAGAGGAAAGGTAAACCCATTTTGGTTTACCAATATCTGGCAACTTGTATTCATACTCTTCGTGTTTGACTAAAATAGTGCGGTCATCTTCAAACCAAAGCACATAATGATAGTTAGTCAATTTATCTTTATGAACTTTAACAAAAGGGGTAGCTACTCTATTTTTGTTTAGGGTGGCAATA
>PCXM01000006.1:2706-3522 GCA_002771075.1 Candidatus Zambryskibacteria bacterium CG10_big_fil_rev_8_21_14_0_10_34_34 | reverse complement strand
ATTGGGACTATTGCCCACAGCTCTCACCTCTTCCATAAATTCATAAAGAACTTTGTCTCCAAATCTCAAAGTTAATTCACATTTTTTGCCCTCTTGATTACAAATGGTTTTTGCATCTTTTAATCTAATGAAGGCGTCAGTAGTGATGTCCCCAATAGCAACAAAATCAAAATTTTTATTTTCATACATATCGTTATTTTTTATTGTTGTTTTTATTATACACCTATAATTATTTTGAAAAATAAAAAATATGATAATATGTGGATATGATAAAAACTTTACGCGAATATATTGCAGAAGCTGAAGAAAAAAAAATTGCTATTGGGCATTTTAATATTTCAAATTCAGAAGGTTTTTGGGCGATAGTTAATGCTTCTAAAAAATTAAATTTGCCGGTTATTATAGGTGTATCAGAAGGCGAAAGAGATTTCATCGGAATAAGACAAGTTAAGGCTTTGGTAGATACTGTCAAAGCTCTTGATTTGCCAATATTTTTAAATGCTGACCATAGTTATTCGGTAGAAAGAATAAAAGAAGTAGTAGATGCTAATTTTGATACCGCTATTATAGACGGGGCAGAAAAATCTTTGGAAGAAAATTTAAAAATGACTAAAGATTCTGTTAAATATAAAAATTTAAAAAATCCAAAAATACTAATAGAAGGGGAACTTGGCTTTATTGGTAAATCTTCAAAAGTATTACTTGAACTTCCTGAAAATGCTGAAATTTCTCTTGAGACTTTAACAAAACCAGAAGAAGCCAGTGAGTTTGTAAAAGAGACTAGTGTAGATTTGTTTGCTCCGGCAGTGGGCAACA
>PCXM01000006.1:2470-2669 GCA_002771075.1 Candidatus Zambryskibacteria bacterium CG10_big_fil_rev_8_21_14_0_10_34_34 | reverse complement strand
GTATTACCGATGAAGAATTCAAACAGGCCATTCTAGCTGGTATCTCTATTGTCCATATCAATACCGAATTGCGTCTCGCTTATAGACAAGCTCTTCAAAAATCTCTAAATGAATTTCCAGATGAAATCGCTCCTTATAAATATCTTCGTCCTGCCCGTGAAGCTATGCAAGCGGTGGTGGAAAAGAGAATGATGTTGTT
>PCXM01000006.1:0-2457 GCA_002771075.1 Candidatus Zambryskibacteria bacterium CG10_big_fil_rev_8_21_14_0_10_34_34 | reverse complement strand
TATGATATCTCTGTAATGACCATAAATATAAAAGCAGAAAAAAGAGACAAATTCGGTAAATTAAAAAACTTAAGAAAAGAAGGGTTTCTGCCGGCTGTTTATTATGGACACAAAAATAAATCTACTTCTATTCAAATCAAAAAAAGTGATTTTCTTAAAGCTTGGAAAAATGCCGGTGAATCAACTGTTATAAATCTAGTCACTCCAGAAGGAGAATTGGGAGCGCTTATTCACGATATTGATTTAGACCCATTAACAAGCGAACCAAGACATGCTGATTTTTATATCTTTGAAAAAGGACACAAGATTGAAATTGAAATTCCAATTGAATTTGTAGGTATCTCTCCAGCAATAAAAGATTTGGGAGGTTCATTAATAAAAATATTACGAACACTTAAAATAGAGTCCGAACCTTTAAATCTTCCTCATCAGATTGAAGTAGATATTTCCTCTATTACCGAACTTGAGGGTCAAATTTTAGCTAAAGATATAATTTTACCAAAAGGAGTTGAACTTATAGAAAATCCTGATGAAGCGGTAGTAACTGTGGCTACAGCCAAAGAAGAAGAAATAGAAGAAGCTCCAGTAGCTGGCTTATCTCAAATAGAAGTTGAAAAGAAAGGCAAAAAAGAAGCCGGCTCCGATGAAAGCTCCACCGAGCCGAAGGGAGGAGATTCAAAAGAATAAATTTGCTATAATAAATTTGTATGAAATATGACAAATTTATTTTTATCTTTGTTTTGATTTTGGTTTCTAGTTTTTGGCTTCTAACTTCTGTCAACGTAAGCGCTTTAACCGAAGCCGAGATCCAAGCTCAAGAAACCAAGTGGAAAGCCGAACTGGAAGCAACTGAAAAAGAAATTGCAGAGTGGGAAAATATATTAAACCAAACAAAGACAGGAACTGCTTCTCTTGAGAGGGACGCCGCTCTTTTAAATGCAAAAATAAATGAAGCAAAAGCTTTCATAAGAAAAAGACAAATTCAAATAAATCAATTAACTCTAGACATAGGTTTAAAAACAAAAACTATCGCCGAACTTGAAGAAAAAATGAATAGAGGTAAAGAATCTTTGGCTTCTATCTTAAAATCAACTAACGAACTAGATTCGTTTTCTTTAGTAGAAGTAATGCTTTCTAATAAAAATTTCTCTCAATTTTTTGAAGATGTTGATTCTTATAATTCTATAAAGACATCTTTAGAAACCCAATTTAATGAAATAAGATATTTGCAAGCAAAAACTGATGAAGAAAGAAGCAAACTTGACAAGAAAAGAATAGCAGAAGCTGATACTAAAGCTAAAATTGAAGCTGATAAAAAGAAAGTAGAAATAGACGAAGCTGAAAAACAAAGACTAATTAATATAAACAAAAGTCAAGAAAAAACTTACGAACAAGTAATTTCCGAAAAAGAAAAGAAAGCTGCCCAAATTAGAGCAGCCCTTTTTGCTCTCCGTGATACTGAAGGTATAGCTTTTGGTGATGCTCTTAAATACGCCACTTTAGCTTCCCAAAAAACAGGTGTCCGGCCAGCTCTTATTTTAGCCATCTTGACTCAAGAATCAGATTTGGGTAAAAATCAAGGCTCTTGTTTGGTGAATAATTTGGATACTGGAGATGGAGCAGGAAAAAATACTGGCACTTTTTTTGAAAAAGTAATGAAAGCCCCTAGAGACACTGTGCCTTTTAAAAATATAACAGAGAGACTTGGCAAAGATTGGAAGATGACTCCAGTTTCTTGTCCTCCGGGGAAAATATATGTCTCTGGACGTGGTTTTGGAGGAGGTATGGGACCATCGCAGTTTATACCTTCTACTTGGGAGCTTTTCAAAAATAAACTAGGCGGTCTATTGGGAATAAAACCAGACAATGTAAATCCTTGGAATCCAGAACATGCTATTTTGGCTACAGCAATTTATATGGCTGATTTGGGAGCTAGTAGCGGGGGATATACGGCCGAGCGTAATGCTGCTTGTTGGTATTATTCTGGTCGCTCCTGTGATAACAAGTCTCCAGCTAATTCATTCTACGGCACACAAGTCCTTGCAAAAGCAGAAAATATCCAACTTACGATGATTGACCCACTTGAAGGATTTTAAAGTATATGATAATATATAGCGTATGAAAAAAGAAATTCACCCAGAATATTATATAGATGCTAAAGTAAGTTGCCTTTGTGGCAATAAATTTACTGTGGGTGCCACTAAAAAAGAAATAAAAGTAGAGATTTGTAGCAAATGCCACCCATTCTTTACTGGTAACGAAAAGGTGATTGACTCTGCTGGTAGAGTAGAAAAATTTAAAGCTCGTAGAGAAGCTGCTAGCAAAAAAACAAAAAGCAAGGTAAAGAAATAAAACTCTTCCTTGTCACAAGTTTTATAGTGCACGGATATTTTTTTGCTAAAAAATTCCTCGTGCTCGCTCCGTCGAGACTCGCAAGGCACTCTAAAACTTATGACT
>PCXM01000015.1:4024-16697 GCA_002771075.1 Candidatus Zambryskibacteria bacterium CG10_big_fil_rev_8_21_14_0_10_34_34 | reverse complement strand
GCTTCATCAAAAGCAATAGATAGCAAGCGAGAGCTACCGTCTCTGCCCATCGTGACGCCATAGATGACGCCGGCGCGAGACATTGTCTCGCGGTTGTGAGTAATAAGGATAAGTTGAGAGACTTTAGAAAGGGACTCAATCATATCGCCATATTTTTTGGAATTAGCTTCGTCGAGTGCGGCATCAGTTTCGTCTAAAATTATAAAAGGTGGCGGGTTGACTTGAGATAAAGCAAAAAGAAGAGCGATTGAAGTGAGAGCTCTTTCTCCACCAGAGAGCATTTCCAGCCCTCTGATTCTTTTTCGAGGCAACGATACTTCGATATCAATTCCAGTTTCAATCTTATTTTGTTCCTCAACTCCCATTTCGTTCTGTATTTCATCAGAGCTACGCAAGACAATCTCATCTTCAAGTTCAGAGATTATGCTTCTTTTTTTCTCACTTTTTACTATTTTGAGAAACGCATTACCTCCATCAAACATAAGTATAAAAAATTCTTGAAAAGTTTTATTTATTTTTTCTATACCTTCTTTAAATTCAATATCTAATTTTTCAATTAATTCTTTTATAAGAATTTCTAAAGAGTCTGCTGATTTTTTTAAATCTTCCAATTCTTTTTCTAAAAATTCGTCTCTTTCTATTGTTTCCTTATATTCTTTTATTATTTCTGCACTACTCCCACCGCCGAGCTCTTCTAGGCGTATTTTCATTTTTTCAAGTTCTCTTCGGCGCTGTTCTTGTTCTGCTCGTTCTTCTTCAAAGTTAAGGATTTCTTCATTTTCAAACCCTAAAATATCTGTCCCTAAAAGTACTCCCCCTTCTTGTATTTCCCTTTTCCAGTCTTCTTCTATTATTTTTATTCTTTTTATTTCTACCTCTAGTAAATTTAATTGGCCTCTAAACTCGCTTTGTTCGGAAGATATTTTAAACATAACTCTTTCTGCTTCTTGGCCAGAGTCCTTTTCTTTTTCTATAGACTCTTTTATTTTTTGATATTCAAAAGAAAATTTATTTAAATAAACATTACTTTGCTCTATTTTTTCTTCCAGGTCTATCTTTTTTTCTTCCAGATTATTATTTAAAGAAACCAATTCACTAAGATTTTTGTCATCAGATTTAATTCTGTGACTTTCAATAAAATCTCTAATTCTTTGAATTATTTTAGAGATTTCTCCAAATTCTGAAATTTCTTTTTCCAATTTTTCTATTTCTTTTAGTGGGACTGTTTTGTTGTCTTCTGATTTTCGGTCCGTTTCTATTTTTTGGATTATTTTTTGATTAGCATTTATCTCTCCTTCTATTTTGCCTATTTCTCTATACAGACTGTCTTTGTTTTGTCTTTCTTTCTCTATTTTATTTTCTATATTTAAAAGTTCTTCATTTTTTTGATCTTTGTTTCTTGAGGTGTTTAATACTTCTTTAGCCTTTTCCATTAATTTGTCCAACTCTTCAAGTTTTTGAGTCAAAGGATTTTTACTATTGTCAATTTCTTTTTTAGATTTTTCTATATAAATTTTCTCTCTCTTTAAATATTCTCTATAAAATTTAGATAGTTTTAGTCTCAATTGTTCGGCTCTTTCTACTTTGTCTACTTGCTTTTTTAAAAAACGGAGATGGGGAGCTATTTCTCTTCGCAAGGATTCAACTTGTTTTATATTTTCTTCTGTTTTTAAAAGTTTTCTTTGACTTTCTTCTCTTTTATATTGGTAAACTTTAAGACCTAAGGCGTCTTCTATCATCTCTCTCCTTTCTTTAATATTTGCACTAAGTATCTTGTCAGCTTCTCCTTGAGATATTATATGATGTCCAGAAGCTCCAATGTGAGCTTCTGAAAGAAGTTCTATTACATCTTTAAGTCTAACCAAACTACTGTTTAAATAGTATTCGTTGCTCCCATCTCTATTGACTACTCTTTCTATTATTACCTCATCAAAATCAATATCAAATATATTTTTTGAATTATCAAAAACAAGTTTTACTCTAGATCTATTTGAACGAGCGGTTTCAGTTGATCCGTTCCAGATAAGGTCTTCACCCCTCTTACCACGCATAGATTTCATAGATTGCTCTCCTAATACAAAACGAAAAGCTTCGGTTATATTTGATTTACCGCTACCGTTTGGCCCAACTATGGATGTTACTCTTGATTTAAAATGTAATTCAGTTTTTTTGGCAAAAGATTTAAAGCCCGAAATTTCCAATGATTTAAGCATAGAAATATTTTATCATACAAAATAATATTTTATGTATAATAGTCTTTATGCTTCCTAAAAAATATAGAGATATAAAACGTAATTTGATTATCAAAAGATCTATAGCGGGTTTGGGTCTTTTTACTAAAGAATCTATAGAGCGCGGTGGTTTTGTTATTGAATATAAAGGGTCGATTCTAACAGAAAAAGAGGCTAATTTAAAAGGGGGTAAATATCTCTTTGAGACTAGTAAAAATCGTTTTATAGATGGTTCTAGTCGAAAAAATATTGCTAGATATATAAATCATTCATGTTTACCAAATTGTGAGATAGATATAAAAAGAGGACGTATTTATATTTTCACTAAAAGAAAAATAAAGTCTGGTGAAGAACTTTTTTATGATTATGACAAAGAATATTTTAATGAATTAATAAAACCATTTGGTTGTCAGTGTTTAAAGTGTAAGATTAAATAATTTAATTCCAATTTTTATTTTTTAAAGCTTTACGAGCCGCCGACTGTTCTGCGTCCTGTTTTGATTCACCATCGCCTTCGGAGACCAACTCTCCATCCAAAAATACACCAACAATAAATTTTTTGTCGTGGTCAGGGCCGATTTCTTTCATAGTTTTATAAGATGGAGTAATACTGACTATGTCTTGAGCTTTTTCTTGAAATTTACTTTTAGCATCTATCCAAAGCTCTTCTTCTACTATTTGTTCTGTTTTTGGAGTTATGTATTTTAATATAAAATCTCGTGCATTGTTGTATCCAGAATCTGTATAGATAGCTCCGATAATCGCTTCTAAAGCATTGGCTAAAATATATTGACGAGCACGACCCTCATCTTTAGCTTCACCACGAGAAAGCAATAAAAAGTCATTGACCTTGATTTCTCTGGCTACTTCGGCACATGTTTGAGCATTGACTAGTGCGCTTCGGATGGAAGTCAGGTCACCTTCATTTTTTTCTGGATATTTATTATAGAGAAAGTCTGTTGTAGCTAGTTCAAGAACAGCATCTCCTAAGAATTCTAAGCGTTCATTATGACCTCCTTTTAAATTTTTATTTTCATTCAAAAAAGAGCGATGAGTAAACGCTTGTTTTAATATACTTTGATCATTAAATTTTATTCCTATTTCGTTTTCAAACTCGCTAAAATATTTTTCTTTCATTTTTATTGTCTGCCAATCTATGAATGCACATTAATTTTACTAATTTCAGATTCGTAAGATTAGTGTAAATTAATAATTGGCGTTTTACTTAATTAATAAATTGATGGCCTTAGTTATTATAGGCAATATATCATCATAAAAATTTAAGTCCAAAATATCTGCTAATTTAAACCATCTGACATCATCTAATCCACCTTTCTTTTCTTTATTTTCTAGAGTCAATTCTTCATAAGGTGCTTCTGCCAAAAAGTATATAACGTGTTTTTCTAATTTACCTTTTTCTGGATGGAAGGTTTCGTAAGCATTTTCTCCTAATTTATCTTTGACTTTTATTTTTATTCCAAGTTCTTCTTTAGCTTCACGGACCAGACCTTCTTCTTGATTTTCGCCTTTTTCTAATTTTCCTTTGGTTAATGTCCAGTGTCCAAAAACATCGTGAACTAATGCTATATAAATTTCATCTTTTTCACGAGCATAAACAACCGCTCCGACTAAAGTTTCTTTGGTAGTTATTTTTTTGTTAATAGGACTTTTATCATCTTTACCTGGTTCGCCCATTTCTTTGTAGACAGCTCCTAAAACACCGTTTATAAATTTGCTACTAGTTTCTCCACCAAATTTTTTAGCCAACTCAATAGCTTCATTGATAGCTACTTTTGGAGGCACTTGTTCTCTGTCGGCAAACAAAAGTTCAAAAAGACCAATGCGCAAAATATTTCTATCTAAGATGGCAATTTTTTCAATAGGCCAGTCTGGAGCGGCTTTAGTAATGATGTTGTCAAGATCTCTTTGTTTACCTAAAACACCTTCTAGTAGATTTTTCATAAAATCTCCATTTTGAGCATCGGGTGCAAATTCGGTAGCATCTCTTTTAAGGATATCTTTGGGTTCAAGTTTTTGACCACCAAAATCCCACTCATAAAGAGTTTGAAGTACTGTTGATCTTGCAAGGTGCCTGTTTGCCATAAAATGTGAATTTCTAATTGACCTAATTATACTAATTAGTCTAAATAATTACCAATTCCCAAATCTCAATTTAGAAATTTGATATTAGAAATTATTTAGGTTAATTAGAAATTAGAATAATTAGGTTAATTTATTTTTTTGCTTGTTTGGCTTTTTCTTTGGCCTTGTTTTCTTTTTTGATAATCTTTGAATGGACATCCAATATTTGTTTGCCCTTATATTTGCCACAAACTTGGCAAACTAAATGAGGTGCTTTTGGACTACCACATTCTTTACACAAGTTTAAAGATTGAGTCGCCAAAGCATGATGACTCCTTCTATTTGCCGTATGGGCTCGTGTATGTCTCATCCTGATTACCATAGGTTTATATTAATATATTTTACAAAATAAGGCAATATGATTAAATTTTACAAAAAGTTTTGCGGTGTAAAGGAGAAAGGCCGTATTTTTTGATGAGGTTTCGGTGAAGAATGGTGCCATATCCTTTGTGTATTTCAAAATGATACTTTGGATATTTTTTAGCCAAACGGCGCATCAAGCGGTCGCGAGAGACTTTAGCCACAATGGAAGCGCAAGCAATAAAAACATCTTTTTCATCACCTTTTATAATTGTCTTTTGATTTTTAAATTCTTTTGGCGCTTTCAACAATCCATCCAATCTAATGAAAGAAGGGTTCCCCTTCTTCATCAAAGAAGTGTGGTGTAATTTTTTGAGAGATTTCGTCACTCCTGTTTGAATTGCTTTTGAAATACCATACTCATCTATTATTTTATTTGAAATAGAGATAACAGAAAAAAATATTTTGCTTGCCCCACGAAGCTTTAGAGAAGTGGGGTTTTTTCTTAAAATTAAAAATTTTTTATATATTTCTTCTCTTTTTTTTGGACTTAGTTTTTTGGAGTCTCTTAGTTTATTTTCAAAAATATTTTTTAAAATCCAGTTTCCTGTTTTTTGATCAGTCATAAAAATTCCTACACTGACTGGTCCCGCCAGTGGTCCCCTACCCGCTTCATCTATTCCAACAATAAAACTCATTTTTTTGTCATAAGTCAATAGTTTATACAATCTCTATCATACTATATACTACCAATATGAAAATCACACATCTCCATACTCATTCTCACTACTCACTTTTACAGGCTTTACCTAAAATACCAGAACTTATAGAAATAGCCAAAAAAAATGAAATGAAAACATTGGCTTTGACTGACAACGGCAATTTATATGGAGCAATTGAATTTTATAAAGAATGTAAAAAAGCCGGAATAAAACCAATTATTGGAGTAGATGCATATTTGGCCAGTCGGACTCGTTTTGACAAGCAAACGGGAGTAGATAAAGATAGATTTCGTTTAGTTTTACTTTGTAAAAATGAAGTCGGCTATAAAAATCTTTTAAAATTAGTGACTGCATCATACTTGGAAGGATTTTATTATAAACCGAGGATTGATTTTGAGATTTTAGAAAAATATTCGGAAGGGTTGATTTGTATTTCTTCTTCTTGGAATGGTGATATTTCTACTGCCTTGAGAAATAAAAATATCAAACTAGCTAAAGAATTAATTCAAAAATATAAAGATATTTTTAAAAATGATAATAGTAAATTAGATAAGCTCAACACAAGTAGCGATTTCTATATTGAGATAACTAAACATCCAGAATTTACTGGCCACAATGAATATATGACAAAGCTGGCTAATTTTGCTAAAGAAAATGAAGTCGGAATTGTTGCTTCCCACGATATCTATTATATAAATCCAGAAGATAGAGAGGCCAAAGAGACTTTGATAGCTGTTGGACAGGGTGCTCCTCAAGGTGGAAACAGAGGTTCTTGGGATAATGAAAATGAAGATTTTTCTTTTCTTCCTGACGAAGAAATGAAAGAGAGATTTAAAGATATGCCAGAGGCGATTTTTAACAACCACAAAATTTCTGCTCTTTGTAATTTAGAACTAGAACTTGGTAAGTGGTCTTTCCCAAATATAAAAATTGAATCTGGTAGAAGTTGTGATGATGAGCTACGAAGTCTTGCTTTTGAAGGTCTTAAAAAAAGAGGTTTACCAAAAAATGAAGAAGTTTTAAATAGATTAGAATATGAACTTGAAATTATAAAAACAAAAGGTTATTCTCCGTATTTTTTGGTTGTAGCTGACCTTATGAATTATGCTCACGCTCATGGTATTTTAACTAACATCAGAGGTTCAGTTTCTGGCTCCCTAACTACTTATGCCGCCAATATTACAAATATAAATCCATTGGAATATGAAATACCTTTTGAAAGATTTTTAAATCCAGACCGACCTTCTGCTCCAGATATTGATATGGATTTTGCTGACGATAGGCGTGATGAAATGGTGGAATATGTTAAAGAAAAATATGGTGCTGATAAAGTGGCCCAAATTGGAACTTTCGGTACTATGATGGCTCGGGGCAGTGTTCGTGATACGGCACGAGCTTTGGGATTTGCTTACACTGTTGGTGACAAAATTGCCAAACTTATTCCTATGGGCGCTCAAGGTCATCCGATGACTATTGATAGAGCAATGAGTGAAGTGCCAGAACTTTTAGAGTTGTATAAAAAAGATGATGATACTAAAAAAGTAATTGATATGGCAAAGAAAATAGAAGGTTGCGCTCGTCATATCGGAGTTCATGCTGCCGGGGTGGTTATAAGTCCCTCTGATTTAACTAATTTTACACCCCTTCAGTTTGACCCTAAAGGTGAAGGTAAGATTATTACCCAATATGATATGTACAGTGTGGATGAAAATGGCGCCGGCCTTTTGAAGTTTGACTTTTTGGGACTGAAAAATCTTTCTATTATTGCAGCGACTATCAAGCTTTTGAAAAAAACTAAAAATATAGATTTAAACCCAGATGATATACCTATTGATGATAAAAAAACTTTTGAGATGTTGGCTCGAGGCGAGACTGAAGATTTATTTCAGCTCAATGGTGATGGTATGACAAGATTTTTGGTGGAATTAAAACCTTCTTCTATTCATGATATCAACGCTGTGGTGGCCCTCTATCGTCCCGGACCTATGCAATTTATTCCAAATTATATTGAACGTAAGCATGATGCTAGCAAAATTACTTACGCTGATCCGGCATTAGAGCCAATTCTTAAAAAAACTTATGGTATTTTGGTTTATCAAGATGACCTTCTCATGATGGCCCACAAACTTGCTGGATATTCTTGGGGCGAAGTGGACAAATTTAGAAAAGCGGTTGGTAAAAAAATTCCGGAAGAAATGGAAAAACAGAGGGAGAAATTTATTGCTGGTTGCATAGAACATTCCAAATGGTCGGAGAAAAAAGCTAAAGAAGTATGGAAATGGATAGAACCCTTTGCTTCTTATGGTTTTAACAAAGCTCACTCGGTCTCTTATGGTAGAGTAGCTTATCAGACAGCTTATCTTAAGGCAAATTTTCCTGGGGAATATATGAGGGCGGTGCTTTCAGCAGAATCTGGTGATATTGAAAAAGTAGCCAATACTGTAGCCGAATGTAAACGTATGGGTATCAAAATTTTACCACCAGACATAAATGAAAGTTTTTCTGATTTTACTTTAGTCAAAAAAAATGAGTCTCAATCAAAATCAGATACAGAAAAAGAAACGATTCGATTTGGTCTTACTACTATCAAGAACTTTGGAGAAGGTATTTCGCACACTATAACTGCTGAACGAAAAGAGAAAGGAAAATTTAAATCGTTAGAAGATTTTTTGATTAGAATACAAGACAGAAATTTAAATAAAAAATCTTTAGAAGCCCTCATAAAAAGTGGTAGTTTAGATGCTTTTGGCGAACGTAGTCTTTTGCTTTCAAATACAGATACTTTGCTAGAATACAATAAAGAAGTTTCTATAAATAAAAATCAAGATTCTTTATTTACCTTACTCTCTTCTTCTAAAGGTTATTCTCCTATTTACTTAAAACCTTCTAAACCAATCACTTTTAAAGATAAACTTTCTTGGGAAAAAGAACTTTTAGGACTTTGTGTTTCTGGCAACCCATTAGATGAATTTAAAGAAAAGCTCTTAAATCAAAAAACCAATATAAATAAAATAAAAGAAAAAAGTAAAAAAGATGATTTAGTAGTAATTGGGGGATTGATTGAAAATATTAGAGATATATTAACCAAAAATGGCGAAAAAATGCTTTTCATTAAATTTGTTGATTTAAATGATAAAATTGAAGTAGTGGTTTTCCCTAAAGTTTTGAAAGAATTTAATGAAATTTTTATTGTAGATGAATGTGTGGTTATCAAAGGTCGGGTCTCTATCCGTAATGGAGAAAAAAGTTTAATTGCCGAAAAAGCTAAGAAGTTGTAGTATTTAATTATGTTAAAGCAAGAAAATCAAGATAAACTCAAGATAAATAAAATAAGACATTCATTGGCGCATCTTTTGGCGGCGGCTGTTTTGGAAATTTACCCCGAAGCTAAGCCAACTATTGGACCTGTTATTGAAAATGGATTTTATTATGATTTTGAATTTAAATCTCCTATAAAAGAGGAAGATTTAGAAAAGATTGAAAGAAAAATGAAAGAAATTTTGCCAAGTTGGGAAAAGTTTGAAGAAAAAGAAGTTTCTAATAAAGAAGCCAAAGAATTTTTTAAAGATAATCAATATAAACTAGAACTTATAGAAGATTTAGAAAAAGCTAAAGAAAAGATAACTTTTTATACTTTTGGTAAATTTATTGATCTTTGTCGTGGTTCCCACTCTGATAAACCTAACAAGGATATAAAGGACGGTTCTTGGAAATTAGATCGTGTCGCTGGAGCATATTGGCGAGGGGATGAAAAAAATAAAATGCTCACTCGTATTTATGGTTTGGCTTTTGAATCAAAAGATGAACTAGAAAAATATATCCAAAATCAAGAAGAAGCCAAAAAAAGAGATCATAGAAAACTTGGTAAAGAACTTGATCTTTTCCATATAGATGAAATGGTTGGTGCTGGTCTGCCTCTATGGCATCCTAAAGGAGCTTTACTTTGGAGAATTATTGAAGATTTTTGGTATCAGAAGCATTTAGAAAATGATTATGATTTAGTCAGGACTCCTCATATAGGAAATAGAATACTTTGGGAGACATCGGGACATTGGGGTTTTTATAATAAATCAATGTATCCACCGATGGAAGCTGGTCAAACTCTTGAAGATAAGCAAAAAAATAAAAAAGCGGAAGTTTCTGAAGAATATCTTTTAAAGCCGATGAATTGTCCTTTTCATGTGGAAATTTATAAAAATAATCCAAAATCTTACAGAGATTTACCTATGCGTTGGGCTGAATGTGGTACCGTTTATAGATTTGAAAAAAAAGGAGAACTTTCTGGCCTAACCAGAGTTCGTGGCTTTACTCAAGACGATGCCCATATTATTTGTCGAAAAGATCAAGTAGAAGATGAATTAAAAAAAGTTATAGATTTTACACTTTTTATATATGAATCTTTTGGTTTTGAGATGAAAGATGTAAAAGTCTATTTATCTTTAAGAGATCCGAATGATAAGGAAAAATATGCGGGCAATGACCTTGGTTGGAAATTTACCGAAGAAGTTTTACGAAAAGTGGCTAAAGAGAAAAAACTTGATTTTACTGAAGAAATAGGTGAAGCCGCTTTCTATGGTCCTAAGTTAGATTTTAAAATAAAAGACGTCATTGGCAGAGAGTGGCAATGTTCTACTCTTCAATTTGATTTTAATTTACCGGAAAGGTTTGATATGTTATTTGTTAATGAAAAAGGAAAAAATGAAAGACCTTATATGCTTCATAGGGCTTTGTTTGGCTCTTTTGAAAGATTTATAGGTCTTTTAATTGAACACTATGCTGGCGCGTTCCCGCTCTGGCTTTCACCTGTCCAAGTTAAAATTTTACCAATTGGAGAAAATCATTTTGAATATGCTAGAGAAGTTTTTGAGATATTAAAAACAGAAGGCATTAGAGCAGAAGTAGATAAATCAAATGAAAGTTTAGGTAAAAAAATACACTATGCTAAACAACAAAAAACTCCTTATCTTTTAGTGATTGGCGATAAGGAAGTTGAATCAAAAGAAATAACTTTAGAATCTCGCACTAAAAAGGTTGGCCTTTTCTCTATTGAAAAATTACTCAATCTTTTCCAAAAAGAAATTAAGAATAAGAAATAAAGAAAATGTCTCTTGCTGGTAAAACCGATGGCAATTTCGGTAGCGGGACGTTAAATATCGAGGGTGGCGAGTTTAGCGTTTGATTGAATAAAACTCTTTCTAGAAGGGACATCCGAACCCATTAAGACATCAAATATGTCATCAGCTTCTGAAGCCTCTATTACATTGATTTGTTTTAGAATTCGACGAGCTGGGTCCATAGTGGTCTCCCAAAGTTCTTCAGCATTCATTTCACCGAGACCTTTGTAGCGTTGCACACTTATTTTTATCCCTCGTGTCTCGTTCTTCGTATCTCGATATTCTTCGGTTTCAACTTCGGCAGTTGGGATACTTTCAAGCTCGTCAATCTCGGCATCGGGGCGTCCAATTATTTTTGCTTTTTCGTCGTCACTATAAGCATAGAAAATTTCTTTTCCTTTTTTTATTTTATAAAGTGGTGGTTGAGCAATATAAATAAAACCACTATCAATAAGGGGTCGAAAATAACGATAAAGTAAAGTCAAAATAAGGGTGCGAATGTGGGCGCCATCAACATCGGCATCAGTGGCAATGATAATTTTATGATAACGAAGTTTTTCAATATCAAAAGTGTCTCCAATGGCAGTGCCTAGAGCTACAACAAGATTTTTAATTTGTTCTGACGCGAGCATACGATCAAGCCGAGCTCTTTCAATGTTTAAAATCTTGCCACGAAGTGGTAGTATGGCTTGGGTTTTTCTATCTCTTCCAGTTTTAGCGGTACCACCAGCTGAATCTCCTTCTACAATAAAGAGTTCTGATTCTGTCGCTGATTTGCTTTGGCAGTCAGCAAGTTTTCCCGGTAAAGTCATTCCTTCTAAAGCCCCTTTTCTCAAAACAGAGTCTTTGGCAGCTTTAGCTGCTTTGCGAGCGCGTAAAGCCAAGACTACTTTATTTATAATAGCCTTAGCATCTTCTGGATTTTCTTCTAGGAAAATATCAAAAGCTTCTCCAAAAACAGATTCTACCATTCCTCGGGCTTCAACACTTCCAAGTTTAGCTTTAGTTTGTCCTTCAAACTGAATCTCTCTTAGTTTGACTGAAACTACCACCGTCAATCCTTCTAAAACATCATCTCCAGTAAAAGCATCTTCACCATTTTTAGTAATATTATTTTTCTTAGCATAATTATTCAAAGTTCTGGTTAGGGCAGTTTTAAAGCCAGTAATGTGAGTTCCTCCCTCACTCTGATAGATATTATTAGCAAAAGGCATAATACGAGCAGTAATATCATTGACATATTGAAGAGCGACTTCTACTGATTCTCCACTTGACTCATTGGTCATTTTTTCAACATAAAAAATATTTTTGTGGATTGGTTTTTGATTATGATTGTAAAATTTAATTAAAGAAGTGAGTCCTCCATCAAATTTGAAAGTCATTGAAGGAGCTTCAATTTTTAAATCTTTTAAATAGATAATTTCAGTTTCTTTGATTTTTGTTTTAACTTCTCTAAGATCTAAAACTGATATTTTGAGACTTTTAACCAAATAAGCTTGCTGTCTCATATGGTGCACCACTCTATTAAAATCAAGGTCTATGTTTTTAAATATTTCTATATCTGGTTTAAAAGTAATGATAGTCCCATGCTCTTTAGAGTTCCCTATTTTTTTAACAGCAGCTTTTCTTTTACCTTTTGAATATTCTTGAACATAGATGCCGCCATCTTTATATACTTCAACACGCATAAAAACAGAAAGAGCATTTACTACAGAAGCTCCCACTCCATGAAGACCACCGGAAACTTTATAACCGTTTCCTCCAAATTTGCCTCCAGCGTGAAGAGTAGTCATAATCGTTTCAAGAGCAGAAACTTTGGTTTGTTTATGAATATCAACTGGTATACCTCGGCCATTATCAGTTACTCTAATATAATTATCAGGCAAGAAAGCAATTTCTACTCTATTGGCAAAACCACCCATCGCCTCATCGCGAGAGTTATCAAAAATTTCTGTTACCAAATGATGAAGTCCATCCGGTCCTGTAGTCCCTATATACATTCCCGGCCTTCTGCGCACAGGTTCCAAACCTTCTAAAACAGTAATAGACTCGGCACTATAAGCACTTGACTTTTTGGGTTTAAAGTCTTCTTTTTCAACCTTATTTTTAGCCATTATTAAATAATAATATTAAAACTTTTTATATAATTCTACTTTCTTATTAT
>PCXM01000015.1:0-3991 GCA_002771075.1 Candidatus Zambryskibacteria bacterium CG10_big_fil_rev_8_21_14_0_10_34_34 | reverse complement strand
CCGAAAAGGAGAAAGAATTATTAAAGAATTTAGAAAAAAGACAAGATACTGATGCTTTGCGAATGAAGCGTTATTTGAGTATGCCCGATCTTTCTCGTTCTGAAGATAGTCCTATTGCTGAAATTGTCCATCGTATTGTTAGTAGCACATATTTTAAAAATTTGGATATTATCAAGACTCCAGAGATTGTGCCTGCCGATGTAAGTTTTGATTTGTTTGATTTTCCAATGGATCATCCCGCTAGAAGTAAATCTGATACCTATTATGTAGATGATAAAAACATTTTGCGCACCCATACTACTGTTTGTTGGTATTACTATTTAATGGATTCCGAAATAAAAAAGCGTATTGCCAAAAATGAGCCAGTGGGGTGTTTTAGTTTTGGCAAAGTTTATCGCAAAGATGAGATTGACCGCAATCATATGAATGTTTTTCACCAAATAGATGGTTGGTATTTAATACCAAAAGATTTAGGAACAATTGGACAAAAAGATTTGGAAGAGGCTCTTGGAAATATTGCTATCTCTGTATTTGGACCTGACATTAAATATCGATTAAACAAAGATACTTTCCCTTATACGGACCCATCTTTAGAAATGGAAGTTGAAATTGAAGGTAAATGGGTAGAAGTAGTGGGTTGTGGTGTCGTTAAAGGAACTGTTTTAGAAAAGCTAGGAGTTGATTCAAAAAATTATACCGGTTGGGCTTTTGGTTTTGGACTAGAGAGATTGGCTATTGTCAGTATGTCTTTACCAGATATTCGTCTACTTTGGTCAGGAGATGAAAGAGTAAAAAAACAACTTCGCCTTGATCAAAAATATAAAGAAGTTAGTAAATATCCGCCAGCAACTAGAGATATTTCATTTTTAGTAAATAAAAGCTTTGTGCCAAATAATTATTTTGATTTGATTCGTGAGACAGTTGGAGAGGATATGATTGAAGAAGTAAAATTGATTGATAAATATGAAGATGAAAACAAGTTTGACAAAGATATAGTAAGTTATACTTATAGAATTGTTTATCGTTCGTTAGAAAAAACTTTAACTTCTAATGAAATTGATATAATGCATAAAAAACTAGAACAAAAAACTATCGAAATCTATAAAGCCAAAATTCGCTAATTTTCAAGAAATATATTATTATTTTATAGTTCAATTAATTCATTGTAGATGCACATAACATCAGAGATTATAACTCATATTTTCCTTTTTATAGCTTTGTATTTAGAAGTGTTTTTTTTGATTACTTATTTTGAATTTAGAGATAAAGAGCATAATTTATTAATATTAAAAATACCTAAAAAGTGGCCTAGTGTCTCCATTATAGTGCCTGCTTGGAATGAAGAAAACACTGTCCTTAAGACTATCTTTTCTCTCTTAAAAATAAATTATCCTAAAAATAAGCTTTCTATTATTGTTGTCGATGATGGTAGCACTGACAATACTTGGAAAGTTGTCCAAAGATTTGTTCGCAATAAACAAGTTAAACTTTTAAGGAAAGAAAATGGTGGCAAGTATACTGCTCTTAATTACGCTTTGTGCCATATAGATACAGAATTAGTGGGTTGTCTTGATGCTGACTCTTATGTTCATCCAGAGGCATTAAAAAGGATTGTAGCTAAATTTGAAGATATAGAAATGATGGCTGTTACCCCATCTATAAAAATATTTGAACCAAAAGGCATCTTAGGTTTTATCCAAAAAGGTGAATATATTTTTGGTATCTTTTTAAAAAAAGTTTTTTATCATTTAAATGCTCTTTATATTACCCCCGGTCCATTTTCCATTTTTCGTAAGTCAGTATTTGATAAAATAGGTCATTATCGTCACGCTTACAATACCGAAGACATTGAGATTGCTATGAGAATGCAAAGAAATGGTTTGAAGATTGGTAATGTTCATAACGCTTTTGTTTATACCGTGGCTCCTAATACTGTCAAAACTCTTTTTAAACAGCGCTTGCGTTGGGCTTACGGCTTTTTGCAAAATGCTATTGACCATAGGGATATGTTTTTCAAGTTACAATATGGTCATTTGGGAATAATAGTTTTGCCAGCCGCTGGTTTTTCTTTCCTTTCCACCTTGTATTTCTTTGGAGCTATTATTTTTGATTGGCTTAATTCTTTTATTGTTGCTATAAAAAAAATTGCAACCATTGGCTTATCATTTCCAAAGTTTAATTTTGATTTATTTTATGTTAATACCAATTTAATCGTTTTCGTATCTATCATTGCTGTGGTGGGAACGATTTTTATGATTGTCACTGCTCGTAAATTGGCTGAAGAAAAAACTAAATTTGGTTTAGACAGTATTCTTTTTATTTTGCTCTATACTTTGATTGCCCCTTTTTGGATGCTCAAAGCTCTATATAATGTAGCTTTTGCCAAAGAAACTAAGTGGCGCTAATTATCTTATAAAAAACAGAAGGGTTCCCCTTCTTTATTAAAAAAGTGTGATGTAGTTTGTTAATTTCTTTAGACCACAGACCACAGTCGTCAAAAAAATTAATAAGTCAAACACTTGATTTTCTGTATTTAATCTATAAACTATTGGAATGGAACAACATGGTTGGAAAAAGTATGCATATACATTTCTCATAACGGCGGTCATATTTGCTACAGCGATTTTGGCCAGCAATTATTTCAGCCAAAAGAAAATAAATGAAATAAAAAATATTGAGAGCCGTATCTCGGTGGATATTTTGGCCTCCGAAACCCAGTTTTCTTTACTCTCCGAACTTTCTTGCAAAGATATTGGTAATTCTTTCTTGTCTCAAGAGTTGGCTGTTCTTGGTGATAAACTAGCTTATACCGAACAAAATCGGGGTTCTGACAATGAAGAAGTCCTCAATCTTAAAAAGTATTATTCCCTGCTCCAGATTAAGGACTTTCTTTTGATGCAAAAAATCAAAGAGCGCTGTGGTGGAAAGACCTTGTCTCTGATTTACTTTTATTCTAATGTTGAAAATGATTGCAAAGATTGTCAAAAAGAGGGTTTTGTTTTGACCAAACTACGAGAAGATTATCCAAAACTTCGTGTTTACTCATTTGATTACAATTTAGATTTATCAGCATTACAGACTTTAATCAATATTTATAATATAAAAGATGAACAACCAACCCTTCTTATAGATGACAAAATTTATTATGGATTTAAATCTATAGAAGATATAAAAGAAATTTTACCTATTCTTAAAGAAATAGATAAACAAAAAGCCGAAGAAGAGGCTCTTAAAACAAAAAAGGCCACCACAACGGAGGAATAATTGGAGCCACCTGTCAGACTCGAACTGACGACCACCCGTTTACAAAACGGGAGCTCTACCAACTGAGCTAAGGTGGCTTATTGTTTAATCTTCTATTTTTCCTTTACCGATACTACTCTTTTGTTCTGTTATTTTTCTAAGGTAAAATGAGACTGAACCCTTATTGGTAATCTTTTTTTGACCCATAAGAGCGCTTTGTCTTATTTTGTACTCGTTAGCTATTTTTTGTTCTACTTTTGTGAGCAACTTTTTACAAACTATTTTTACTTGAACTAATATAATATAACGAATACTTTGTATAAGTTGTAAGGCCATAAATTTTGAACTAGCAACAAATTTATCTGAATGAGAATCAAATTTACGAAATAGAGCTAACAAAAAATTTATTTTACCGCGTCGCAATTCAATGGCTTTTATAATAACCATAGCAGTTGCAATAAAAAGTGATGAGCTAAATACCACGACAGTGGTCATATTTTTATTTAATTAATAGAAAATCTAATAAAACGACCAATCTCTGTTCTTTCTCCGAATTTTTGATTAGCTTGTTCAACCAAATTTCTGATGGTGATTTCAGGGTTTTTAATAAAAGCTTGTTCTAACAAAACTTTCTCCCCAAAATAAGCAGCCAATTTGCCTTCCATTATTTTATCACGAATTTCTTTTGGTTTGTTAGTGTCCATATCTTTTTCAAAGAGTTCTTTAGCTTTGGTTTTGTCTTCTTCTT
>PCXM01000030.1 GCA_002771075.1 Candidatus Zambryskibacteria bacterium CG10_big_fil_rev_8_21_14_0_10_34_34 | reverse complement strand
CTTTTTGATTTTCTTTATCTTCAAACCAATTAACAATTGACTCTGCCACGATAGGTCCAATCTCAGCAATGCTTCGCAAATTTTCAATTTTCGAATTTTGCAATTTTGCAATAGAACCGTAATTTTGCGCTAGCAAAATTGCGGTTTCTTCTCCGACATTTGGTATTGAGAGTCCAACAATAAGACGAGGTAAAGTTACTTTTTTTGATTCTTCAATAGATTGAAGTAAATTATCAACCGACTTTTCGGCAAACCGAGGCAAAGCAAGCAAGTCTCCTTTTTTTAGTGTAAAGATATCGGCATAATCAGAAATCAATCCCGCCTCAAGCAAAGCGTCAACTACTTTTGGCCCTAAATGTTCTATGTCAAAGACGGTCTTTGACACGAAGTGATAGAATTTGCGTTTTTTTTGGATAAAAGAATTTTTATTTTTGCATCGCCAAGCAGCTTGGCCAGAAATACGCTCAATCGAGCCATCCCCCCCGCAGTCGGCAACTTTTTTGGGCCAGACAAATTTTTTTTCTTTGCCGGTGCGCATTTCTTTGACTACAGAAACAATGTCAGGAATGACATCACCGGCTTTTTGCAAAATGACGGTGTCTCCAATGCGGACGTCTAACCTTTGGATTTCGTCTTCATTGTGGAGCGTGGCTCTTGAGACGGTGGAGCCAGCTACTAAAGTCGGTCGTAAATGAGCCACCGGCGTAAGCACTCCCGTCCTACCAACTTGCAAAACAATGTCTTCCACCACAGTCGTAGTCTGTTCAGCTGGAAATTTAAAAGCGATAGCAAAACGCGGAGCTTTGCCTGTAAAACCAAGAGCTTTTTGATATTTCGTCTCATTTATTTTGACCACCACTCCGTCAATCAAATAATCCTCTTTGTCTTTTTTCTTACCCCACTCTTTCCAAAAAATAATTACCTCATCAATATTTTTACAAAGTTTAAAATTATTATTTACTTTAAAACCAATTTTTTGCAAAAATTGTAATTCTTCAAATTGATTCCTAAGGGGAGGCCTTAGGAATTTTGCCCCAAAGACCTCCCCTTGAAAACGAGCAACATCATAAATAAAACTATCTAAATTTCTTTCAGCTACAATTTTAGGGTCAAGCTGACGCAATGTGCCAGCGGCAGCATTTCTTGGATTAGCAAAAATAGGCTCTCCTTCTTTTACTCTTTCTTTATTTAATTTTTTAAAATTCTCTTTACCTAGCCACACTTCCCCTTCCACAATAATATCAACTGGTTCTAAAAGTTTAAGCGGTATTGAAGAAATTGTTTTTATATTATTGGTAACATCTTCGCCAATGACACCGTCTCCTCTAGTGGAGGCCACCACTATTTCTCCCTTTTTATATTCAAGAACAATTTTGAGTCCATCTATTTTGAGTTCACAAACATATTCTATGTTTCCAAAAGTCGGACCTTGGGGATTTTTCAAAAGTCCAACATTGATAAATTTTTTAACCCTCTTATCAAAATCACGCATATCATCCTCCGTAAAAGCATCATTAAAAGACCACTGGGACACTTTATGTTTAACTTTTTTAAATTTTTCAAGTGGCTCTCCGCCTACTCTTTGGGTCGGGCTGGTTTTTGTTTTTAGTTCTGGATATTTTTCTTCCAATTTCCATAATTCTTCAAACAGCGCATCATAAGTGCTGTCTTCTATCTCCGGTTGGTCCAAAACATAATAAAGATGGTTGTGTCTTTCCACCGTCATCCTCAATTTCTTTACCCTATTTTTTACCTCTTCTGGAGCCATAATACCCCCATTTTAACTCAAATTTGAGTAAAATCCTATTAAGAGAGTTTTATACTTATTATTTTTATTAATTAATTTCAATACCTCTTTCTATCCTCCTTGGATTGGAAGTGTCGCAGGTATTATAACCGCGAGATTTAATATGGGTAGAACCATCTGTATTTTTAGTAACTGTCACGATAGCGCAAGAAGCTACTGGATTTTCTCCTTGGTCCAAAGTGAAATAAAATATACTGGTGGGATTGGCGCTACCACCACCACCTATTAAAATCGGATTGCTATTTCCTGGTATAGCTCCTCCATTGGAAATGGTTTTACCTGCACAATTTATAGGAGAACCGGAAGTAGAGGTGGCAAATTTACTTATATCAAATGTTGAATCCCAATAAATAGCGCATTCTATACCTGCATCTGCTGCAAAAAAAGCATATTGAGAATCTCTACCAGAAGAAGCAAAGAGAGTGGCTTTCAAGGTAATATTGATTACAGCAAAACTAATCAAAAGTAAAATACCCATAATAACGACTGCTATAAACAAAGTTATCCCCGCCTGTTTTTTTCGGAAATTGAAAATTGAAAATTGAAAATTGAAAATTTTATTCATTATATTATATCCAATTAAATAAAACCGTTTTTACTTTAAAATCTCTAGTGACTAGACCTTTGGTCCAATAAACACGCACCGTAACAGATATCTCATCAGCACTTATTGATTCAATCTGCACTTCTCTTTTAAAATTAGAAGACACGCCACTATAAGCATAAATATAATTGGTTTGATTTTGACTTAAATTATTGCAAGAACCCCAACCTCCAGAACAAGTATAAAGATAGGTGCCAGAAGTAGGTGTGGTTATGTCTACTCTACAAGTATTGCCAAATCCGCAAGGATCTCCAGATTCTGCAATTTTATAAAGCCAAGTTCTAGAAGTGCTAGGATTTTGTATTTTATAAAGTTGATTAGAATCTCTTATATTTTTAATTACTTCCACTGCTTCTTGAGCCAAGAAAGAAGCCTTTATCTCATCTTTGGCAATAATAGATTGAGAAAAACCTTGTTGAACAGCTGAAAAAGCGCCCGAAATAGAAAGTGACAAAATCAAAATAGCCACTATTGATTCAAGCACAGTAAACCCCTGTTGCTTTTTCGCAAAATTTAAAATTGAAAATTTAAAATTGAAAATTTTTTTATAAATCATATATTTGTATCAAGATTTCTTTGAGACATCAAAGTTTGGATGGAAAATTTTGATTGATTGGTTGGTTTACTACCTACATAACCTTTTATTACGACAAAGACGTAGGATTGTTGAGTGTCAGAATCCGAAGACCCTATAACATAAAATTTTAAATGTTCTATTTTTGTCTCCGGAGAAGTAATATTTTTATAAGCTCCCCCATTATCTGACCTCTGGATAGGGTCGTTTATTGAACCGTTCCAACGATAAATTATTCTATTACCTTCAAAAGTTACAGAAAGAGAACTTCCTCCGCCAGAACAATCTTGAGTAGAAGTTTGACCAGAAGAGATGCCACAATAATAACTACCTCCAAAACGCACCACCCTGGTTATATCTTCAATAGCAAAATTTAGATTGTCTACTACTGTTTTAGAATCTCTAGCCCTCTTACTAGCATCAAAAATACTTAATACTGCTCCTATGGAAAAAAAGGTAACAATGATGAAAAGAGAAATGGCTATGAGCATCTCAACAAGAGTGAATCCTTTTTTGTTTTTAAATTTATTTGTCATTGGATTGATACTTGACCGTTAGCTTCCACTATAATATTAACTTCTCTGCCTCCTGAAGATTGCAATTTAATAGTAACTGGGGGAGTATCAACTGGATTACCACCATTATTTAAAAGTTTTATATTTGCTTTAGTTTCTGGTCTAAAAAATGAAATGCTTGCCTGCCATAAAGGACCTCCTCCAACAAAAAAACAACTTGATGAACCACAAACATCTTTTATGGTTACACCCCCAGAAAAAGTTTTAGTTTCTATAGCTTCTCCAAAATCATACTTCTGGTCACTATCTCTATCAGCAAAATATATATATTGATTTGCATTACTTTGATTCATATATATACCATAGCCCACATCAAACTTATCTCCAGTGCTACCAGTATCTTCTCTCACTCCCAAACTATAAATTTGAGCTTGGCGTATCATCAAAACCATTTCATATGCTTGAGTATTGACAGCTAATTGGTCGCTCCATTTGCTTTGTTGAATAACAAAAGAAGTCATTATAATAGTGGCTATAGCCATAACTACCATAAGTTCTATGAGAGTAAAACCACTACTCTTTTTTACTTTACAGAATAATTTTTTATTTTTAAAAAATATTAAAAAATTCATGAATTTGAAATATATCAAGACTAAAATAAAAACTTATTATTATCCCTGTTGATAAAAATGGTCCAAAAGGGATTTCAGATTTAATTGTAAAGTTATTACGAAGTAAAGGCAAATTTAAATGAAGCTTAAAATATTTTAAAGAAAGAGCTATTAAAGAAAAAACTGCTCCTATCCAAAAAGATAAAATAACAGCAGATAGACCTTCTACAAAACCCAAGAAAAATCCCAAAACTAAAATATATTTAACATCGCCAAAACCAAGCCAACGACCTTTGAAAATAAGGAAGATAAGCAGAAAAGGTAGAGCAAGAAGAACTGCAGAAAGAAAGTTAGTAGCCAGTAGCCAGTAGCCAGTAGCCAGTAGCAAAACATAAAAAAGAGAAAAAATAAAAAGAGCAATCAAAAAAGAATCAGGGATGATAAAGTGTTTTAGATCATATATAGAAATAAGGAGGATGGTAGCAAAAATAGAAAGTAAGATTATAAAATTTAGAAAATTTTGAATTAAGAAATACGAATTATGAATTATGGAAAAATCAAAACCAAAAAAACCGGATTTTAAAGCAGCTATTACAGAAAGAAAACCCATCAATATTTCAACTACCAAAGTTTCTTTAGAAATTTTGCTCTCACAATATCTACACTTACCTTTTAGAGACAGAAAAGAAAATATAGGAAAAAGATCTTTATTTTTGAGTTGAACATTACAAGAAAAACAAATTGACCGACCTTTGAAAAAAGGAAGTCCGGTATTATATCTATTTGCAACCACCAAAATAAAGCTTCCTAAAGCTGCTCCAAATAAAAATATAATAAATCCAAAAAAATACTGCATTTATTAAATTATAACATGAACACCAAACATATTTTATAAGTATAAAATGTCAAAGACGGTCTTTGACATTTTATTTGTGATATAATTTTTGTATGGGAAATCGTGATTATAAAAATTTTGTTAAAGGTTCTATATATCACCTCTATAACCGTGGAGATAACAAAGAGATCATATTTCGTGATGAACAAGACTATCGAGCTTTCCTTTTTAGATTAGGGTTAGGTCTTGGTATTGAAATGAAGGATTTAAATGAATGTGAAATAACCAAATCCCCCAAATCAAGAATAAGAATCACTAGTTTAAAACCTAATAATTTTAAACTGCACGCTTTTTGTTTAATGCCAAATCATATACATCTCTTGTTGGAACAATGTGGAGATGAACCTATTTCAAAACTTATTTCCCGCGTATTTACCAGTTTTTCTAAATATATAAATCTAAAACATAAACGAATCGGCCATGTTTTTCAGGATAAATTTAAATCAGTTCAAATAGAGACAAATCCTCAATTAATGCTTATTTCTTCATACATACATATGAACCCAATCAAGGATTCCTTAGTAAACAAAGCAGAAGATTATAAATGGAGTAGTTATAATGATTTTATTGTTGATAGAAAAAACCCAATTGTTTATAAACAATTTTTGACTGATATTTTTGGTAACAGACAAAATTTCATAAATGAGAACACGAAACTTTACAAAAAGATAGTGTCAAAGACCGTCTTTGACATTTTTATAAAATAACAAAAACACCCAAGGAGGGTGTTTTTGTTATTCAATTTATTAAAGGAAGTGATGTAAATTATTAGTCACAATTAGCATCACCAGCACCTATAGTCAGACTTGTAGTTGGTTTTGAATTACCAAGATGGTCCACACACCAAAAATTGTTACCACCCAGACTCGGCATTACGGCATTCATTGCCCAACCAGCGCTAGTGGAAACACACATCAAAGTAGCGACATTTGGACTAGTTGGATAATTTGCTTGAGTAGCGTAATTTTTCATACTTGAAGCAGTATCAGCAAACAATGGAGTCGTAACACAATCGGTTCCAGCTGTTCCATAATTCTGGTTGGTATCGAAATACAATTCAGCTGCTGCCCTAGCTCCTGCCAATTGAGCTTTGACTTTAGCGTCATTGGCTCTACCTCTGGCGGTGTTTAGAGAAGCCAAAACAACTGATGACAAAATACCAATAATTGCAATAACGACAAGAAGTTCTATAAGTGTAAAACCTTTATTTCTTAATTTAAACATAATTTTTAAATAATTAATTAATACTCTCTCGAGAGAGAAGCTTGATGAAATCGACCATACTTTCTATTCAAGCTTTAATTTATTATAAACAAACGGTATTTTTTTAGTAAATTAATGTGTGGATAACGTATTTTTAATTTATGGACAAAAAGCGCCACTAGTTGGAGTGCCAGCAATCATTCTTGAAGAACCTTTATTATCTACACACCAGTATTCATTACCAGAATATAGAGTGGCTTTGACGGCATAAGCCGAATCAGTAGCTCCACAAAACAATTGAGTGAAATCAGGCAAACTACCAACCGCTATATACAAACCAGGAGTCCCGTTTGCATAAGAGACATCATTAAACATACCTGAAGTGCAAGAATTGGTAGCTGGAGTATAACTATTTGGAATTTGATTGCCAAAATATATTTCGGCGGCCGTGCGAAAACCGTTTAATTGTTGTTTTATTTTTGAGTCATAAGCCCTAGCTCTTGAATTTGAAATACTAGACAAAATAATAGTAGCTAAAAGTCCTATAATGGTGATAACTATAAGTAACTCAACAAGTGAAAATCCCTCACTTCGCATTTCGCTTTGCTCGAGCTTCGCGGAGCAAGCCTTTTTAAAACTAAAAAATTTTTTGTTCATCCCGTTAGAAATTTAGCTTCTAAAAATTTGGTATTTAATTTTAAGTATATTATATATTTCATGGTATTTCTAACGGGATCATGATACTGCTCCAGCAATATTATAAATAGGCATTAAAACCGATGCTAATAATATACCGACACCGACACCTAAAGCCACAATCATCACTGGCTCTATTAAACCAACCAAAGTATCCACCGCATTAATAACTTCTCTTTGATAAAACTTTGACATAGTTTTCAATATTTTTCCCAGCTCTCCAGTCTCTTCTCCCACTTTTACCATCTGGGTCAAAATACTTGGAATCTCTTTTCTATCACTTAAAGCCACAGAAAGAGCTTGGCCCCCTTTGACCTTAGTGACCGCTTCATCTAAAATTTCTTTATAAATTTCGTTATCTATGATAGAGGCGGTAACTTCAATGGCCTTCAGCATTGGAATACCAGAGAGCACCATAGTGCTCATATTGTCAGAAAAACGAGAAAGATACAGTTTGCGATAAAGATCTCCAACATAGGGTATATACAATCTAGTATTTGAAATCCACCGACTACCTTCTTCTGTTTTGCTATACCAAATCACACCCATTATTGTGCCAATAAGACCAATTATCAGCAGTGCCCAATTTTGAGTAAACAAATCACTGACCCAAAATACAATCTTGGTGTAAAAAGGAATTTCAGCACTAGAATCTTTTATGATAACGGAAATTTTTGGCACAATGACCGTAAACATCAAAATCATTACCGATATAAAAGTAAATATCACGAAAGCTGGATAAATAAGAGCATTTTTGGCTTTGGATGATACTTCATAAGTGCGGTCCATATAATCGGCTAAATAAGCAAAAGTTTGGTCTATATGACCAGATTCTTCTCCAGATTTAATCATATTGACATAAAAATCTGAAAAAACATCTGGATGCTTAGAAAGAGCTGACGATATAGAAGAACCGCCCTGCAAATCATCAACTATCTCTAAAAGATGTTTTCTTAAAGTTATATTTTCAGCTTCAGTGCCTATAAGTTTAAAAACCCGAAGAGCCGAGACTTGAGCTTCAAAAAGAGTAGACATCTGTCTTGAAAGGATGACCACTTCTTTATTAGAAACTTTATTAAAAAATGGAATTTTTCTAAAAATATCATCACTCTCTTCTTTTGGTTTGATTGACAACACCGCCAAACCTTTTGCCTGCAAAGCGACAATAGCAGAATCCATTTGGGAGGCCTCTATACTTCCGTCTCCTCTCTCTCCATTTTTATTGATTGTTTTATATACAAAAAGCATAGTTATAACATTTTTTCTAAAGCTCGCGTGTTGGTTGAATAAAGATAAGCATTTTCAATAGTAATCTCGCCTTTATTTACCTTTTCTATCAAACATCTATTGAAGTCTATCATACCTTCTTGTGAGCCAGTTTCAATCATAGTATTTAATTCATGAGTCCTTTTATCTCTGATAAGATTTGAAACAGCGACATTATTTATTAAAAGTTCATAAGCAGGAATAAGCCCTCCTGATATTCTAGGGATAAGTCTTTGAGAAAAGATACCAGACAAAGAAGATGACAACTGGATGCGAACTTGATTTTGTTGATTGGCGCTAAATGAATCCAAAATACGGTCAATTGTTTGAGCGGCATTGTTAGTATGAAGAGTAGAAAAAACCAAATGTCCCGTCTCCGCCGCCGAGACTGCAGTAGAAATAGTATCAACATCTCTCATTTCACCAACCATAATAACATTAACATCGGCTCTAAATGAATCATGCAAAGCGGAAGCAAAAGAAGGAGTGTCCAACCCAACTTCCCTTTGATGAATGATAGATTTTTTGGCTTCAAATAAATATTCTATAGGGTCTTCTATGGTAATAATATTTTCCAATCTTTCATTATTTATACTTTCTACCATAGAAGCCAAAGTGGTTGATTTACCATGCCCAGTCGGACCAACCACCAAAAAGAACCCGGATTTTAATCTTGTAAAATTCATTAGTTCGGCTGGTAGATTTAATTCAGTCAAAGTCGGTATTTTCTTGGGAATACGTCTTAGAGCCAAACAAAGTCTTTGTTGGTCAACAAAAATATGAGTTCTAAATCTATTTTCTTTATAACTATAAGAAAGGTCAGCGCTTTGAGAAGTTTTGAAAGATGTTTTTTTAATATCAGAGAGGATTTTATTTATAATGCTTTCCATCGTTACTTTAGTAAATTTTGGATACTTCAATAGTGGTATGAGTTGCCCAGAAACTCTAATATAAGGATTTCTCTCTTCAGATATATGCAAATCTGAAGCCCCCTCCTTAATTACAAGCTCTATAAGTTTGTCTAAATCATTCATCCCGTTAGAAATAGAAAATTACATACTTTAGTATGTTCTTTTCTATATTAATTAATCTAATAAATTTATATTTCATATTTTTAATTTTCTTGATTTCTAACGGGATCCATAAAAATGAAAATTAATTTTTTGAATTTTTTATAATATTTATAATTTGCTCTACTACTTCAGAAGGAGTGGTTGATGCTTTGACTATATAACCAGCCACATCAAATCTTTTAGCCGAACTTATGTCTTTTTCGTCACTTTGGTTAGTAAGCATCACCACAGGAATACCCTCTCCCAATTTATCAGTATGCATCTTCGCCAAAACCTCTATCCCGCTCATATCTGGCATTACAATATCTAAAAGAATAAGATCGGGCTTTTCTCCCGCTTTTAATTTTTCTAATAAAGAAACTCCCGAGGAACAAATTTCTGTTGCAATACCGCTATTATTAAACTTAGTGGCATACATAGTCGCCAAAAAATCATCGTCGTCCACTAATATTATTTTATATTTTATTTCTTCAGACATAACATTATTATACATTTACTCAAACTATATCGCCACTTTATAAACTATTATATTCTTCAAAAGGAATCACTTTATTAAAAACTTTTATCAGAGCATCGTCTTTCATAGTAAACATACCTTTAGACCTAGCATATTTCCAGATTTCTTGTTCAGTCGGATTTTTGAGAATAATTTGCTCCATCTCTTTATCTATTTTAAGTACTTCCATAACCGCCACTCTACCTTTGACACCACTCGGACAATTTGGAGCTGGAGAAATTTCAAAAACCTCTTTTCCAATTGGGATTTCTTTTCTAAATTCTGCCGGCAAATCTTCAAGTTGCTTAGTTATCATCATCTGAATGCTAGCATCAACTTTGACAGGCCTCCCAGCTCCTTCACAAAATGATCTAGCCAAACGTTGAGCAATAGTGAGCGCCAAAGTAGGCGCAATAAGATAAGGGTCAACACCCATATCAATAAGACGAGGAATGACACCAATAGCGTTGTTGGTGTGGATAGTAGAAAAAACCAAATGCCCCGTTAGAGCAGCTTGTATAGCCAATTGGGCTGTTTCTTTGTCTCTAATCTCACCGACCATTATAATATCGGGGTCTTGACGCAAAGTAGTGCGGAGACCAGAAGCAAATGTATAACCTATCTCTGGCATAACTTGAGACTGGCTCATACCCTCCATATTGTATTCAATAGGGTCTTCAAGGGAAAGGACATTTTTATGCTCCTTATCAACTTCATTCATCATAGAATATAAAGTGGTAGATTTACCTGACCCAGTAGGTCCAGAAATAAGTATAAGCCCATAAGGTAATTTTATGGCTTCCATAATTTGTTCTAGATTTCTTTTACTCAAGCCAAGTTCACTCAATTTTTTGATGCCTTTTTCTTGGTCTAAAATACGAATAACCACTTTTTCTCCAAAATAAGTCGGAAAAGTTGAAACTCTAAAATCTACTTTTCTTTTATCCAATTTAGCACTAAACCTGCCGTCTTGAGGTTTTCTTTTTTCATCAAGTCTCATATTGGACATAATTTTAATCCTAGCCACGATAGCGCTGTGTATCCTACTAGGAAGGATGATGCTGGTATTCATAATACCGTCCACTCTAAACCTGACCTTCACATTAGCGGCAATAGGTTCTATATGTATATCAGAAGCTCTACCATCAATCGCAAATCTTAAAATAGTAGCTACTATTTTGGTTACTGGAGCATTTTCTATTACTTTTGCGCCTTTCTTTTCAACTTCAGATGTATTTAAATCACTTACATTATCTATTTCAGTTTCTATCTTTTTTTGTTTTGGTTCCTCTTCAGAGTCATCATCTTTTTTATTAGATTCGGTTATAAATTCTGTTTCAAGCTCTGATAAAGCTTTGGTCACTTCACCAGAGAGGCCTTTATATAATTTTATAACTTCATCAAAATCATTTTGAGAAATAATAAAAGTTTTGAAAGGCAAATTAATCTTAGACGATATGAAATTTAAAGCGTCTCTAGCGACAATATTGTCTGGGTATATCACTCCAACTTCCAAAACACCATCACTTACACCTATAGGCACAAATTGATAGTAAACTGCTGCTTCTTCTGGAATATAATCCAAAACCTTACTAGTTATGACAGAAATATCAACTTTTTTAACGGGGACACTGTAGTATTCTGATTTAGCTCTTAAAATATCTTCTTCACTAACTCCTAAAGCCAGTAGTTCATCTTCAATATTTTTATCAACAGTGCCTGCCCTTTCTTTTATAGAAGAAATATCTTTAGTTTTTATTAAACCTTGTTTTACAAGAATATCTAAAATACTCATAACACTATGTAATTAGTTGAAATTTAGGATACTTGAAAATGGATTTTCTCTTCCAACGGGCAAAGATATGAGTGGCGTTTCAATACTTTTGAGAGATTTAAATTTAACATCTTCTACTACATCTAAATTAAAATTTATTGTCTCTACTTGTTGTAAGATATTTTCAACTCTAACGCTAGCAACAATATTTTCATTAGTAGCAAAATCATTAACGGTGGGAGATACAAACATAATTTTATAAAATACAACTAAAAGCCCTATCAAAATTATGGCTAAAATAGATGTTCGTTTATTTTTTAAATTTTTCATCATTACTATGATTTAAGCCAATAAGTTTCAAATTCAACCTCATAGATATATTCTTTTTTTTCACCTGTGGTTATTTTTATATTTCTTATGTCCAAGACGCGTAAACTTTTTTCTAAATCATCTATAAAAATCTTAAAATTAGGGTATGAAGCAGAGAAGGAAAAATTAATAATTGCTGAATCAAACATCGTCTCTGGTTGCTCCTCTCCTATAGATTCACTGGTAGAAGGGCTAGTTTTCCTATAAGAGGTCTTATCTATCACAATATTATATTTTGAGGCCACAGAACTAATTTGAGAAACTAACCTTACAAAATTTAGAGAATTTGGCAAAACAGTATCTATATCTTTTTTATCTTCAGTAGATATTTTGTTAAATTCAGTCAATAATTCATTCTTTTTGTTTTCAATATTATTGACCATTTCTAGCGATGTCTCATATTTTTGCCTTTCACCCATAAGAATAGAAACCTCTCCCATTGAAGGATAAACAAAAGCATATCCTACTGATAAAGCCAACACTATGTATGCGATTATTGAAATACTACTCATTTTCTAAAATGTTATTAATTTCTGCATCTATATTGTCAATCTCGTTTTCTATATCAACGATGCCTGTGTCAATCTCTGTATTTTCAAGTCCAAAATCTTCGGCAGTTTCAATGTCACTAACTGGAACAGAATAAATAGAAAGTTGAGGATCAACTAAAATATTTAAATCAAAAGAAATAAAACCTTTTTCTGCTAAAGATAAATTTGAAAATGAAACTGAATTAAAATTTTCATTTTTTAAAAAGATATCTTCTTGTAAAGCGATAGCAGCATAACTGCTAGATTCACCTTTTAAAACAACGCTTAAATTGCCATCTTCTATGTTACCATAACTAAGGTCAACAAAATGAACCGAGCTAACAGTGGAAGCCGCTAATTCGTCTAAAAAGTTTGAAACCACTTGATGTTTAAAGACAATAGATTTGACTAAGTTTAGTTTTTTACTAAATTGGTCCATTTCATTTATTGTTTTTTTATCTATATTTTTTTCGGCTTCCATCAATTGAGATTGAAGATTTTGGATATCATTTTTAATCATACCTTTATAAAAATAAGTGCCACCAGCCCCCACAATTGAAACAACAAACAAAGATACAGCCAAAACCCCAGCTATGCCAGTTTTTTTATTTTTGAATACTTCTTCAGTAGCCGATCCTTTTGGTATAAATGATGATTGAAAATTTGATGCCATAATATTCACCTTAATTATACTCTATAAATATAGGCAAGTGTAAATTTTTTATGTTGATTACTTTTTTATAACAACTATTATCATTCTCACATCACCTTAAAGTTCCGAGAGGCACCTCAAGGCAACACCGACAGAGACAGTAAACTCTGGACCAGTCACTTTCAATATTTCTTCCAAAAAAGCTGGAGTTTCTACTTTTTCAAAAGGATCTGCTGATATAACTTCTACTTTAAAATTTTGAGCAGCTAAATCTCTAAAACCCTTAAGGGCCGACCCGCCACCAGTTAGAAAAATAGATTTTATATTTTTATTTCTCTTTTTTTGAAAATCAAACAAAAAACTATTGGCTTCAGCAAAAATGCTATCAGAAACCACTAAAACAGTCTCCGAAAGATCTATCTCATCTACAGTTTTACCCATTCCAACAGATCTTTTAATAACTTCCGCTTCTTCTACGGAAATATTTAAAACCCTAGCTATATTTAAAGTTATATCTTGAGAGCCCTTGTTTATAATATGTGAATTTTGGACCAATCCTCTATCTACTGTGTATAATTTTGTAGTTGATGCTCCCATATCAAGAATCATAATAGGGCCTTGAACCCCTTCAAGAATGGCTCTTATAGAACTAAACACTTCTATTTCAAAAAACTTGGCGTCAAGCTCTGTCTTTAAAACCACTTCTTTATATTGATTAATAATATTATTGTGAATAGCCACAAGAAGAATATCTATATTTTTTACTCTGTCTTTGTCTTTATCTTTATTTTCTTCCGAAACTTCTTCTACTACTTCAGACCTTGGTATCACAGACCAATCAATAGTAACATCTGATATTGGCACTGGTATATATTTACGGGCCTCTATCGGTATCATAGAAGCCAACTCCTTCTGCCCCACATTGGGCATTTGAATAACAGAGAGCAAACTGGCCCTAAAAGGTATTGCCAATCCACAAGTGCGAGTAGTAATAGCTACTTCTTTTTCATTAAGAAGGTCATTTACTGCTTGAATTATTTTTTCAACATTTAAATTGGTTGATTGCCCAACAGAAACCCCGCCATAAGGCCCTAAAGAAAGTTCTCCATAAGTTTCTAATATGGCTTTGTTTCCCCTTTTTTTAAGTTGCACCACCTTGATAGAAGAAGAACCTATATCAATACCTAAAGCGCTTGTGTTTTTCTTTTTTAAAATATCAGAAATAAAACTCATATTCATATGATTATAAATTCTCTTCAATTAAACTATAATTATATCATAATGCGTATACTAAAGTCAGCCATAAACTGGATAAAAAAATTGTGGGAAATATTTCTCCAAATTATTATACCGCCAGACATCAAAATCCAAAAGCTTTTAAACCTTTCTGTTGGAGAGATGCGAGATTTACTACCCAAATCTCCTGTCAATTCAAAAGACATTTTTGTCTTATTTGATTATAGTCACAAAATAGTGAGGTTAATAATAAAATCCATAAAATATAAAAATAATAGTGATATTAAAAAAAGGATTGCTATCTATTTATACGAAGAGCTGATGGTTATCTCTTCTGAAATTGCTCTTTTTGAAGGAACCTTACCTATTTTAGTGCCAATGCCGATGAGCAAAAAAGAAAAAAGAAATAGAGGTTTTAATCAATGTGAAGAAATTTGCAAAGAAATAAAAAAATTAGCTGGTGACAATATAAAAATCTCTTACAATATTTTAAAAAAAGTAAGAGAAACAGAGAGGCAGA
>PCXM01000019.1:14745-14933 GCA_002771075.1 Candidatus Zambryskibacteria bacterium CG10_big_fil_rev_8_21_14_0_10_34_34 | reverse complement strand
AGATTATCTTTTTTTACTTAATAGGATCTGTATAACCATCTCCCGCTTTACCTGTTGGACCACTAGAAGAATCCCCACCAATAGTTGGTATGGGCATATAGGGTTGATCACCTATTCCAACTTCTCTTCTCAAGAAGTATATAATCCCCCAGATAGAAGACATTACGAACAGAGCTATAACTCCCCAT
>PCXM01000019.1:14399-14689 GCA_002771075.1 Candidatus Zambryskibacteria bacterium CG10_big_fil_rev_8_21_14_0_10_34_34 | reverse complement strand
AAGATAATTGCTTACTATATTATTAGCTTGGAAAAAAAATCTATAGGTACCGCCAAGAGGCTCTTGAGCCTTAACTAATAACGGCAATGTAATAAACCCCAAGATAAATCCTGCTTTATAAATTTTATTTAACATAAGTTTTAAATATTAATATTAATAAAAATAAATTTTGGTAGTAATGATATCTCTGGGAATTGCTGGATTTTCAACTTCTGGAATGCCAAGCTCACTTTGGATAAAGGTAATTATACCCCAAATTGAAAAAGCTACAAAGAGACCGACAATACCCC
>PCXM01000019.1:0-14356 GCA_002771075.1 Candidatus Zambryskibacteria bacterium CG10_big_fil_rev_8_21_14_0_10_34_34 | reverse complement strand
CTCCTTTTTCATCACCAGCACTGGTCCTTATGTATTTGGCTACTCCCCAGAAAAAATAAAAGAGAGCTAAAGCAAAAGCAAGTGGTATAAGCACTTCGCTAACTATGCCAGATGCCGCATCTATAAGGTCAATAACTCCAGCGGCAGATACAAATAATGGAGCAAAAAATAAAGTAATGAGACCTAATAATTTCTTCCCTGCCCCTACCCTTAATTTAAGAGGAGGGGTTGGGGTGGGGTTAGTTCTTGCTATTATTTTGAATATTTTTATCATATATTAAAAATGAATTTGAGGGATAATCACTCCTCCTCTAAAACCAAATTCACCCATAGTGAAAGAAATTATACCCCAAATACTTACCAAAATAAGTAATCCTACAATCCCCCAGATAATCAGATTTTTGCTATCTTTTATTTCTTTTTCACTACCGGCAGATTTTATAAACTTGACTATACCCAAAACAAATACAAGAAAGACCACCGTTCCTAAAAATGGTATTATTCTAAGCCCTATATCTATAAACAAATTTATAATCGCTGTTAAATCCATTTTTATATTCTTAATTGACTAATAGTTTTGCCGATGGCTTCTGATATAATCCAAGCACCCAAAAGTATAGCAGCGCCTATAACCGCCCCAAGTAGAGCATCCTTTGCTTTAGTTATTTGTCCCGTATCACCTCTAGCTATTACAAAAAGAAATCCAGCATATATAACCATTACCACAGCTACCACACTACCGATAGGTATTAAAATATCTTTGATAATAGTGGTTATCAAACCTTCAATAGTGTTTTGTTTAAATGGATTTTTTATTTCTATTAATGAATTTATTGGGGCATCTCCTGTACTTCCAGTTGAAGTGGTATCGCCGGTATTCCCCGTACTTTGGGCTATCACAAATACAGGCATTACTAAAACTGTGACAACTACAATTGGAATTAAAATTTTAAAAACACTTTTTGAAAAATTAAACATAATTTTATATATAAAAATTGATTAATTATTTGACTCCTTGGACTGGCACTGCCTCTTTAAATTCATCTTTCAAAAGAGTGTTGGTAACAGTGGTAACAATAATCCAAGCTGATAAAATAAAAACAAAACCAATAAAGACCTTTTTTATCATTTCTTTAGCGGCTGATTTTTGGTCAGCAATACCAGTAGTCATATATTTTATACCAGCCCAAGCAAAAACACCCGCCGCTATCGGGACTGAAATCTTTATAATCCAATCTATTACATTATTTACCAGTATCAATAAATCATCATAACCGCATTCGTCACTAAGACCACCATCACAAGGTATAAAACCACCTTGAGCAGAAACTAAAAAAGGTATCACAATAAAAAGAAAAAATAACGAAAAAATTAAAATATTTTTGATTAATAGTTTTTTCATTTTAATAATAAGGTAGAGAGTTCTCTATGAGCTCGATTGACGGCTTCTCCCGTCCTAGCTCTACCACTTGTGATTGATTCTATCATATTTCTAAAGACGATATCACTTTCTCCTTTAGACGGATCAAGCCAAGTTTTGGCTCGGATAGCACTATCATAGAAAACACTCTCATATGAATTGATTTGTCTTTGTCCTAAAAGATCTCTTCTTGCTGGTGGCAATCTTAAAGCTTTACTAAAAGCCATCGCCCCTTCTTTGCCAGTTAAAATAGAAATAACAGAAAAAGCAGCGCTTATCTTTTTAGAAGCTTTGGTGATGGCAAAAGAATTAAAATTAGCATAAGAGACATTAACTCCACCCTCCCTAGAAGTAGGCACCGTTGCCACATCAAAATTTAGATTTGGATTTTTAATTTGAAGATTGCTTATTTCATTAGCAAAACCAAAATACAAAGCCAAGTCACCTCCTAAAAAGTAGTTGGTAGAATTATTTAAAGAACGATTCCAAGAGTATGAGGATTTGGCTGGATTGCTAAATTCGGTATAAAAATTGACTGCCGCTTCAGCTGGAATGGTTGATTTGTTGAAAGAATCAGCAAAAACGCTTAAGGCTTTGTTGTTACTGCCCCATATAGTAACAGGCGTCCCCGCTTGCATTGCCAAGTTTATAACAATCTCTTTAGCGTGAGAAATGTTTCCAAATTCACCAAAAGCGACCAAGCTTCTTGATATATTTAAAGCGCCATCTTTTTTAGATATCTGATTGGCTAAATTATAAAACTCATCCCAATATTTTGGAGGTTCGGTGATTTTGACTTCAGTAAAGATAGACCTGTTCCAATACATAACTAATGGATTGACTGTTATGGGCAAAGCTAAAAATCCTTCTGGCGCCATATAAATTTCAGCGCCTTCTATAAAAGAGTCTTTAAATTGTCTAGTAGTAAAAGCTTCATACGGAATAGCAAATATTTTGTTGCGGTGCTTGAGTATCTTTTCACTTCCCAACATAAAGATATCTGGACCATTACCAGAAGCTAAAGCTTCTATAAAACTAGCATCAAATTCTTCTTCCGTTTTCTGAACATATTGAAGAGTAAATTCTTTGCTTTGGTGAAGAGACGTTGCTTTGATAGCTTCATTGAAAGTGGTTTGAGGCATAGTGCCCCATATCTCTATTGAGATTGCATTTCCAAGACTTCCTCGATAAGAAGAAAATATTATCACTCCTACGATTAAAAATACTCCAAAAATCCCAGTCAAAATCAATTGAAACTTTGTCATATTTATATTATATAACATTCAAATCAAAACCGTCTCATCTAAACTGTGAACTACCACTAAACTGATTTAAATACCATTATTCACAACTGCTTCACTGTCAAGGTTGAACCTTGACAGTGTGATTTGATATAATACATATTATGAAAAGAAGAGATTTTAAAAATTTAGCGAGAGGTGAAATTTACCACATTTACAATAGAGGAGTTAATAGAGAAAAAATATTTAGAGATGAACAAGATTATAGAGCTTTTTTATTTAGATTGGGCTTATCTTTTGGTATTGAAAAGAAAATTCTCAACCAAAATAATTTAACTAAATCCCCTAGATCGCGTATAAGAATTTCTCCATTTCCGAATGACTCATTTAGATTACACGCTTTTTGTTTAATGCCAAATCATTTTCATCTTTTGATAGAACAACTTTCTGATATACCAGTTTCCACCTTACTACAAAAAATTTGCACTAGTTTTTCAATGTATATGAATCTAAAACATAAAAGAATAGGCCATTTATTTCAGGGTAATTTCAAATCAGTTAGAGTGGAATCCAACCCCCAGCTTATATATGTATCCTCTTATATACACATGAACCCGGTAAAAGATAAACTTGCTATAAAACCAGAGCAATATAAATGGAGCAGTTATGGTAACTACACAAATAATACTGATTTCCCACTAATTTATAAAAATTTGATTTATGACATCTTCGGAAGTCAAGCAAATTTAATTAAACAAACATTATTATACAAAGCCGATAACGAAAATCTGTATTAGAAACTTTTGTGTCAAGGTTCAACCTTGACACTACGTGCCTCTATTTCATATTTTTTATAATAATAACCTATTAATGTCCATGGTGTATTTAAAATAAGACCGAGATTTTTCATGATTTGAAGACCTACAATCTAAGTGTCAAGGTTGAACCTTGACACTTTTGATATCTTTTATAAGCAGATAAAGGAAGCGATGGAGTCACCGGCGCGAAGCTTCATAATACGAACACCTTGAGTAGAACGTCCGAGAGTTGGTATTTCAGAAAGACTTAGTCTGATAACTTGACTCTTTTTTGACATAGCTACTGCTTCTTCTTCTAAACCAGTCACCATTGTAGAAGATATTATTTCGCCTGTTTTAGCAGTAACATTGCTGGTCTTTATACCAGAACCGCCTCTCTTTTGAATCTTATATTCAGTGATGATGGTTTTCTTGCCATAACCATTGGTCCCTAACGTAAGAAGAGCTGCATCTTTTTCAGCTTCTTTGGGGATAGCATGAGCCCCAATCACTTTGTCACCTTTTTTTAATTTTATTATTCTTACTCCTGTGGCGGTTCGACCCATTTCTCTGACATCTCCTTCTTTAAACCTTATTGATTGACCTTTAGAGGTAACTACTATGCCAGAATCTCCCTTAACCACTCCAGAAACAGAGATTAATTTATCTTTTTCTCCAAGTTTGATAGCGATAATACCACTCGCTCTAACATCATGGAAACTAGAAGCGCTAACTTTTTTACCAATACCGCCTTCGGTAATCATCATCAATGAAAGGTCTTTATCTTCTTTCAAGTTTTTAGGCATTGGTAAAATAGAAGTAACTCTTTCACCTTCAGAAAGAGAAATAAAGTTCATAATAGATTTGCCACGAGTAGCTCTTTTACCTTCTGGAAGTTCATACATTTTTATTTGATAAGCTTTGCCAAGGTCAGTAAAGAAGATGAGATCAGAATGAGTGTTGGCAGTCAAAAAATTGATAACAAAATCTTCTTCTTTGGTATCTAAATCAATCACCCCAACTCCCCCGCGTTTTTGTTTTTTGTATTCGTCTGGACTGGTCCTTTTAACATAACCACCAGCGGTCAATATGAGAGTATTTTCTTCATCAGCGATTAAATCTTCAACAGATAGTATTTTAACTCCACCTTTAATCACCTTGGTCCTTCTATCGTCTCCATATTTTTCAGAAATATCTGAAAGCTCTTTTTTGATAATTGAAAGTATTTTCTTAGGATTGGCTAAAATTGTTTTTAGTTCGCCTATCAATTTTTGGACTTCACTTAACTCATCTTCTATTTTTTGTCTTTCCAGACCAGCCAATTTTTGCAAACGCATCTCTAAAATAGCGTTAGCTTGAAGTTCGGAAAACTTAAAAGTTTTTATCAAGTTGGCTCGTGCCTCTTCTACGTCTTTTGATTTCTTGATTAACTTAATGATTTCGTCTATATGGTCAAGCGCCTTTTTAAGTCCAAGCAAGATATGCTCCCTAGCTTCAGCTTCACGTAAATCAAATTCGGTCCTTTTTCTGACTACGATTTGTCTATGTTTTATAAATTCTTCTAAAATGCTTTTTAAAGATAAAGTTTGAGGCACTCCATCAACTAAAGCGACTAGATTCAAATGAAAAATATCTTCAAGTTGGGTATGTTTATAAAGATAATTTAAAACTTTTTGGGGATGGCTACCATTCTTAAGGTCAATAGCTATTCGGATATCTTTAGTAGATTCATCTCTGATACCTTTGATACCATCAATTTTTTTCTCTCGGACTAAGTCAGCAATTTTTATTATGAGCTCCGCTTTATTTACTCTATAAGGAATAGAGCTGATAATTATTTGGGTGATATTTTTATCTTCAATTATGTCAGCCACACCACGAGCGACAATGCCACCTCGTCCGGTAGCATAAGCATGATGAATATCTTTAGTATTGAAAATGACGCCTCCAAGCGGAAAGTCTGGTCCTTGCACAAATTGCAACAAATCTTCAGTAGTGGCCTCTTTATTGTCTATGAGAAAAGAGGTGGCATCTACTACTTCACGAAGGTTATGAGGAGGAATATTGGTTGCCATACCGACAGCAATACCTAAAGTGCCATTGAGTAGAAGTTGCGGAGCGACAGCTGGTAAAACTGATGGTTCTTTTTTGGTAGCATCATAGTTTGGCACCCAATCCACTGTCTCTTTGTTTATATCACGCATAAGTTCACTAGCTATTTTACTCATTTTAGCTTCGGTATAACGCATTGCCGCCGCATTGTCTCCATCAACAGAACCAAAATTTCCTTGACCGATAACAAGTGGATAACGAATAGCAAAGTCTTGAGCCATTTTAACCATCGCTTCATAAGCAGAGGTATCACCGTGAGGGTGATAATTTCCTAACACTTCTCCGACTACTGCCGCTGATTTTCTAGTCTTAGCAGCCGATGAAAGACCCATAGTATGCATAGCATAAAGAATACGACGATGAACAGGTTTTAAACCATCACGAACATCAGGCAAAGCTCTATCAGTGATGACAGACATAGCATAGTCAATAAAAGATTTTTTCATTTCGCTCACGATAGAGCGCGAAATAACGCCCTTTTGAGCGCCTATATCCTCAATATTTCCAGAATTATTTTCTTCTTCTTTAGCCATTTATACCTTAATTATAGCAAAAAGCGCGCCTATAAACAAGCTCAAAAAATTAAAAATCCTTTATGGAGAAAGCTTCAGCTTATACCTCAAATAAACCCAAAATTGTGGATAACTTTTATTTTCCATAGAGTTGATGATGTGTTCCTAAATCTGAAACAAGAAAAACATTGTCTTCAGTTTCTCTGTAAATAATTAATAAATCTCCACCAGCATCTACACTTCTATAACCTTTCATAAAACCTTTGAGGTGATGGTTATCTAAAAGTGGATTAAAATGATCCGTTTTTAAAAGACAAAGACTTTTATTGATTCTCTCCTGTTCATTTTTTCTAAATTTTTTAAATTTCTTCTTAAAATTATCAGAAATAACCAAATAATTCATACTTTTTTTAAAAAATTATGAATTGAGCCATTCGATTGCATCTTTTGCATTATCAAATACGGGTGACATATTTTTGCCATTTTTATAATCTGCTTCAACTCTCTTTAAAGTTTTTTCTAAACCTTTAGACATTTTATAAGAAGGTTCACCAAAATAAACACCCTTGTTTTCAGTAAATTGATGAAGTTGGGCATTTATGAAAGTAGAAAAAGGCAGACCCATTTTTTTTAGCATTTTTTGGGTTTTTTCTTTTACTTCTTTGTCTATTTTTATACTGACAGCAACTTTTGACATATTTTTATAATTTAGTATTGCTAAAGTATATACAAAGACAATACTATTGTCAACTTAAAAATGATAGTAATTATTTCCTCTCATAAAAATCAATTCCAGTTATAAAAGGCACAAAAACATCAGCCATTGAATCTTTAAACTCTTTATATTGCTCCTTCATTCCATTAAAAACTGATTTAAAAGTATTTTTGGTATTTTCAATTGGTGTCGGCACTAATTTTGCAGAAACTACCGAAGCAGTTTGACTCCCAGATTTTTGTCCTATCACTTGATTATCATTTCTAAAACTTAAAAAACCAGTAAAAAAACCCCAACCAATAAATATAAAAATCGAACAAACCACAGTCAAACCTAAGGCCCATCTATTTCTATACTCTTCTGATTTTTCCATTATTGAATTGTATTTTTTAATTAACATCTTTAGAGCAATTATATATTTGATTAATTTTAGTTATTGAACTTTTAGCACAACAATTTCTCCCTTTTTTTCTTCTAAATCTTTTTTCTTAATAGTAAGTTTTTCAATTAGCTTGACCTCCTCTTCACTACCTTCTTTCAAAAATGTCTTGAGAGATTTTTCATCATAGTTCATAGGAATAATTATAGAAGGCTCTAAAGAAACTGCAAACTTATAAGCGTCGAGTGCGTTTAATACTCCTTCACCACCAATAGGAACAAAAAGTATATCAACACCGTCAATCCCCGCTTTAGTTTCGCTTGGTATAGAGACATCACCCAAAGCTCCCAAAAAACAAAGGTTCATATTTTCAAAATTAACTGTATATATAGTATTGATGCGACCTTCTCCACCGTAGTTGGAAGCACTTACTAACCCTTTTATAAAAACTTCTTTTGTTTCGTATTCACCCGGACCATCTATGACAAAAACTTCTTTTTCCCCGCGATTTACTTGATCCACTCCATTCATATCGGGGTGATTCAAAGAAATCAAAGCAATATCCGCTCCAAAATTATTGGCTTTAAATTTAGACTTTTTTGAAACAGGGTCAAAGGCCAAAACAGTATCCCCAAATTGGACTTTAAAAGATTGTGCTCCTCCATATGAAATAATCATACAGGCATTTTAACATAAATAAAAAGATAAAAAAGGGGTGGTCATCCTCAACTAATAAGTCAGTTATCTAAAATACTTTACCTTATAATATTGAAAATACAAACAAAAAACCGACCACTATTTAAGGGTCGGACTTTTTTACTAAAAAAACTATTGTGTCCGCGCGAAACGCACGATGCGGGTAGAGCGTTCCGCGCGGACTGCATCTCACCTTAAATTTAAAGAAGAAGCACCTACTTAAAGAATACACCCACCACTTTATATGTCAATAGTTTTAGACATCACCTGTGGATAACATATTTGGCGGAAGGGGTGGGACTTGAACCCACATGCCCTTACGGGCGCCGCTTTTCGAGAGCGGTTCCTTACCAATTCGGAACACCCTTCCATTGATCCGTCAAATCTTAAATAAAAGACAACCCCATAAATAGAATATAACATTTTTTGCATTATTACTAAAAAATGTTATGATTTGTTTTTGATTTCTTTCCTTATTTCATTTTAGAAATTAGAAATTGAAAATTCCTTGAGATATACACTTGTATATCTGTATATCACGAAACTTATAATACACTTGAAGAGGTTTGTAACAGGGAAAAGGAAATCAAAGGTAATAGAATATTGAAAGAAAATATAATAAGAAAATTGGCCCCATCGTCTATCGGTTAGGACACTGCCTTTTCAAGGCAGGAAGCGCGGTTCGATTCCGCGTGGGGTCACCACGATTTTTCCCTTATTTTTCAACATTATTTTTTACCAAGGACTCTCCTTGGTATTTTAAAAGATTTAAGATAAAAATAAAAAACTGAATATGATATAAATACAGTATGATTATTTTAGGTATTGAGACCAGTTGCGATGAGACAGCGGTCAGTGTAGTCAAAGCTGAAGGAAATTTAAATGATCTCCGTTTTGAAGTTCTTGGTTCATCTTTGATATCACAGGCAAATTTGCACGCGGAGTATGGCGGAGTCTATCCAAATTTAGCCAAAAGAGAACATCTTAGAAATTTGCCCACTGTTTTTTTAGATGCGTTAAGGAAGGCAAATTTAATTTCCAATTTTCAATTTTCAATTTTAAATAAATTTCCAATTTTCAATTTTTTTGAGAAACTGCCAAGGTTGAACCTTGACATAATTGCGGTTACGGTAGGCCCTGGGTTGGAGCCAGCTCTTTGGACTGGTATAAACTTCGCGGAAAAGCTGGGAAAAAGCTGGGGAAAAGCTGTGATTCCAACTAATCATATGGAAGGACATATAGCATCAGTTTTATTCAAAAATGATGCTATAGAAAGTAAAAAAGTGCAAGCAAAAAGTAGGATTGAATTTCCAGCAATTGCATTACTTATATCTGGCGGACATACAGAGCTAGTGCTACTTAATAGTTGGATAGATAAAGAATTATTAGGAGAAACTCAAGATGACGCAGTGGGAGAAGCTTTTGATAAAGTAGCCAGAATGATGAATCTTCCCTATCCGGGAGGACCGGAAATAAGCAAATTGGCCGAAAAGGCCCGTTTAGAAAATATTAATCTAGAAAGCAAATTTCCAAGACCAATGCTTCATTCAAGAGATTTGAACTTTTCTTTTTCTGGTTTAAAAACTGCAGTGTTGTATTATTTGAAAAATATCAATGAAGCGAACATCCACAGTGCGCAGCAGCGAGGACAAGTGAGCGAAAGTGATATTTTTCAAAATAATATAAAAAATTCAAATAATCCACAAAAACATTCTCTCAATCGAACGGAGTATTTTTCTGCTGAAAAATCTCCTCCTTCTCACGCCAGTCGCGCTCCGAAAGTCGCTCTCGAGAAGTTTTTTGCAGATTCTTCTAAATCAGCTGTCCCCCCTCTCCTTGATAAGGAGAGGGGGTTAGGGGGTGAAGTAGTAATCTCAGAAGATATCAAATTATCAGTAGCTAGAGAATTTGAAGACGCGGTCATAGAAACCCTTGTTTCAAAAACAAAAACAGCAATTGAAAAATGCTCACCGAAGACCTTAATTATTGGAGGAGGAGTGATAGCCAATAAAGCTCTCCGAGAAAATTTTTTGAAACTGAAAGAAAATTATCCAGATTTAGATATTTTAATACCAGAAAAATTTCTCACCACCGACAACGCCACTATGATAGCTGCTGCTGGTTTTATTGAATACTTGAGAGACCCAAGAGCCAACAGAGAACTAAAAGCTCAAGGAAATTTAAATATTATTTAGCAGGCAAATCGTCTATGATTTCATCCAGTCCTTCTTCTGGATTTTCTATTATTATCTCTTCATCAGGTAAAACGCCCGGTAATATTATAACTGGAGCATCTTTTTTATTGTCATCTTTTTTGGCAATAGGAGCTATTGGACTATTACCATCTGGACCAGATTTAGGACCAGAGCCAGCAAATAATCTAGCTACTGCTACTATGACAGCTATCAAAATCAAAAGTAATATTACAGAGACAGATCCTCTATCAGTAAATATTTTTTTAGGGAAAGCAAAAAGAGAAACAGCTACATTTTTTAAGATTGAATCAGAAGTTGAAGCGTTGTCCTTTAACTTTACAACAGGAGAATCTGAACCATCAACCTTAGCAGAATTATTGTTATAAAGGACATTAGATGCGTTATCTGGAGCAAATATATAACCAGTATTTGAATTACCACCACCAACATTTGGATTATTTTCACCAAAAGTTCTAAAAGAATCTATTTCATTTTGGTCAGCTTGAGAAATAGGATACAGAGTATTACAGTAAATCTCATTTATTTTCTTTTTGGTTAATATATAAACAAAACCTGTAGTTACATTATCTCCCCAAGGAGTTAAGATATCACTTGCATATTTAGTCTGAAATCTCGCAACTGCTTCAAAAGTAGTTTGATCAAAATTCCCCGTTAAGGACAAATTTTCGTTCTCAAAGACATTTAGAAAAGATTGAACTTTCAATACTTCAATTGGGTCATTCTTCCAATCAATTTTTACATAATCTATAAGGTATAAACAACTAGTAGCGCCGAGTATTTCACCTTGAGGAGCAAATAGATTACTTATATCTCTTCTATGACCACCTATACCGCCACCTCCTCCGCCACCGCCACCGCCACCGCTTGGAGGAGTTACAGGAGGAACTGGAGTTTCCACCACATTAACTGTTCTAGTAGTAGTAGCTGAAAGACCACCGGAGTCAGTAACAGAGTAAGTTAATATGTAAGAGCCAACAACAGATGTATCTACCGTGCCTGTTGTGGTAGTAGCTAGAGTATCATCATCATCTTCAGCATCTGTATAAGTAGCCCCAGGGTCTACAAAAGGATTATCTAAAGTCCATTCTAGTGGATGATCTCCAATTAAAGTAACCACTGGAGGGGTATTTGCAGGAGGATTACTTTCTTCATAGACAATAACCTCTCTAGTAGTGGTTGCTCCAAGACCCTCTGAATCATAAACAGAGTAGGTTAAAGTGTAAGTTCCTAAAGTTGTAGTAGCAACAGTTCCATCTACGATAATTTCACTAGTCAAATCACCATCTTCTGTATCAGTAGCAGTAGCTCCTGGATCCACGAAAGGAGTGTTGAGAAGGAGATTAAATGGATCAGCTCCAATCAGATTTATAGTTGGGGGAGTGTTTTCTTCTTCAAAACTACAACTTAAAACAGTCACCAAAACAGCTACATCTTGGTAATCTTTGTCAGAATTAGAAAGAGGAAGGTCTTCAAAACCTATTAAGTATTCGTTATCAGCGACATGATAAACAAGAGCGTGATCTTCCCCACCATTTAGACTATTTTCTGTAGTAAATAAATATTTTCCACTGCCAGTAAATATAGCAAACCCTATCTTGTCTAAGTTTTCTATATCTAAATTTATGTCTTGACCTTTGACAAACTCATCTGTTGAAGCATATTCAGCAACTTCCCCTGATCTAAATACAGGAACAAAAGAGTTTACATCTCCTTTTTGATAATATCCAAAAACAAAATTTTGAGCCGTATATTCATCTAAGAATTTAATATTTATAGATGTATTATCTTTTTCTGATTGCCATATTTGGTATTGAGTTTGGTCTTCCAAAACATCAACCCCGAGATAGCCGGCATTCTCAATAATTTCTCCAATTGTCAATTCACTTGGAATGTAAGGGTCCCCTATTTCTTCTTTAGTTGTATCATCTAGAGAATCTACATTTGAACTTGGGATTAGGCAAATAGGATTAAAGTCTTCTGGATCTGGTTCTGGTTCTGGTTCTGAATCTTCTTCAGGAACACAAGTAACAGAAACATTGTCTATAAAAGTTCCAAGACTGTTTGGCACACCCAAGTCGGTAAAACGCAATTCAGTATTATTGGAATCAGATAAAATTTCAAAAGTATGATTGTTCCATTCTGTATTAGATATAGTTTCTCCAGAAGCTGTTATAGTAGAACCAACGGAACTATTGTTCCATTTTACTTCTAGCATATTGTCTGATGCTGGAGTGCTAGGTCTAGCAGAAAAATCAAATGACAATTTGTAAGTAAATCCTGATACAGTTTCTATATTTTGCCAAATAGTAATGGAAGCTGGTTCTCCATAAAGTGAATCATCACTTGGACCATTCCAATCAGTATCAAGCTCTGCATATTGAATCCCTTCAGAAGGAAACCAACCATCAACATTTTTTTGAATTTCAAAGAAAGGACTTGATGGGCGAGTGACATATTCAAAAGAATTAGGACCCGCTAGCCAATCAATAGACCAATTTGGAATAGACAAAAATATATCCCACGAATCATTTACTGAAGGAGTTTCAAAACTTCCATTGGCTACTAAGTTAACGTCAGGATCACAAATTGGGAGTTGTTCAACATTGTTGGCAGAGACACTGACAGGAACAACAGCTAAAAGTTGAGTAAATAAAAAAGAGAATAGCAAAAATGAAGTTACTGCTTTTTTAGTTTTATTTCTATTCTTCTTTGTTTTTTCTGAATACATATTATTTGTCTGAATTTTTAGTAATAGTAAATTTAACAATAGTATTTTTACATAATTGACAAATAAAGTCAAGTAAGTTGATTTTATTATTTTCAATAATAGCTATATTTTAAAGCATTTTTTAATAAGTGTCTTTTATTCTATAAAAATGTCTTTTAAAAGATTTATAAAATACTTTAAGACGAACATATAATATAAAAGACATTTATAGTCTATAAATATTGTCTTTTATATTATATACCCCATTAGAGTTTTATATACACCGTATACGATAAAAATGTTATTATACAAATAAGTCTATATATAAGATTTATAAAATAATTAAAAACTCTAACGGGATGAACGAAGAATTAAAAAAACCTTTTAATCCAATTGAACACGAAAATTTGATTTATAAAAAGTGGGAAGAGTCTGGATTTTTTAATCCGGATGTTTGTATTGAAAAAGGTATCACAAAAAAAGAAGCGGATTATTTTTCTATAGTTTTACCACCACCAAATGTTACAGGAACTTTGCACACCGGTCACGCACTTATGCTTGCTATCCAAGACATAATGGTTAGGTATAACAGAATGTTAAAAAAAAGAACTCTTTGGATACCGGGAACTGACCACGCCGCAATATCAACAGAATCAGTGGTAGTCAAACAACTATCCAAAGAAAATAAAAATAAACACGAATTAGGAAGAGAAGAATTTTTAAATAAAGTTAAGGATTTTACTCAAAAATCACACGACACAATAGTGGTTCAATTAAAAAAGATGGGGGCTTCACTAGATTGGTCTAGAGAAGCTTTTACTCTTGATGAAAAAAGGGAGGAAGCCGTCTATACTACTTTTGAAAAAATGTATACTGACGGATTAATCTATAGAGGATATCGGATAGTCAACTGGGACCCCAAAGGTCAGACAACAGTCTCCGATGATGAAGTTGAATACCAACCAAAAAAAGCAAAACTTTACTATTTTAAATATGATAGAAACTTCCCTATAACTATCGCCACAACTAGACCAGAAACAAAACTTGGAGATACTGCAGTGGCTGTAAATCCTGATGACTCAAGATATAAAAAATATATAGGAAAAACTATTGAAGTTAATTTTGTTGGGGTACCTTTATCTATAAAAATAATAGGAGACAAAGAAGTTGATCCAGAATTTGGAACAGGGGCCCTGGGAGTAACTCCGTCACACTCTCAAATTGACTGGCAAATGGCTGATAGGCACAAACTTGAAAAAATTCAAATCATAAATGAATACGCTAAGGTGATGGTAGACCACCCAGACTATAAAGATAAAAAAGTAGAGGTGGTCAGAAAAATTATTGTTGATAAATTGAGAGAGCAAAATTTATTAGAAAAAGAAGAAGAAATTGACCATAATATATCAGTATCTCAAAGAACCGGAGCTATCATTGAGCCCTTACCAAAACTCCAGTGGTTTATAGATGTAAACAAACCTTTTAAGATAAAGGGAGATAATATAAAAGGTCAAGCATTTTCTAAAGGAAGCACCACAACATTAAAAATCTTGATGTCCGA
>PCXM01000001.1:350-14803 GCA_002771075.1 Candidatus Zambryskibacteria bacterium CG10_big_fil_rev_8_21_14_0_10_34_34 | reverse complement strand
AATTCAACATGAACCTCAAGACCTATGGTAGTTTTAAATCCTGTATCTTTTTGCATAATTTATATAGAAAATATAAACTAATTATCTAAATTATGCAAAACTCTAATTTTTAGAATTATTAAAAGACTGCTTCTTTTTGTCATACTCTATAACAGTGCGGACAAATTCAGAGTGACTCCAAGTAAGAGGCATCGCTGATAAAGGTTCTCCGGTATTGGGGTCAAGTTGTTCAGAGAGCATACCAGATATGGCAAATTTGGTAACCCATTCTATATCTCTAGCGGCCTCTTCTAAATCTTCATTAGAAGTAGCTATGGCTATTTTGTATTGAGTAAACCAAAGAGTAGTGACAAACCATGGATTACCAGTAGAATTTGAATCATTATGATAATAGGTATCTCCTTCATAACGAGCGATACCGCCAATATTGATACCTCTACCTAATCTATCTTTTAATATTTTAAAAGCTTCTTTCATTCTCGGATCATCAGCAGACAATACTCCAAAACGAAATATTCCATAAAAACTGCTAGCATCTAAATTTATATTTTTTTCTAATTCATTACCAGTCAATTTATAAAAATATTTTTCATCTTCATCCCAAAGGTGCTTCATAACAGCTTTGCGCAAAGCTCCTGCTTCTGAATAAAATTTATCAGAATCTTCTTCTTTACCTAAAGTTTTGGCAAAATTGTAAGCCGCCATCAAAGACCCGTAAACAACAGAAGCTGTAAAAGGAAAGACTCCATACTGCTCTTCCCATAAATCATAACTAGCCAAGGGCAAACCAGAATGAGGGTCTTTATAACTAATCAAAAAATCGGCCACCTTTTTGATAAATTTATTATAAAGATTTTCTATAAATTCAAGATCTTTAGCCCTTATATAATGTTCCCAAAGTCCAACAAGAAGTATGGCTGTTTCGTCTTCTTGGATAGCGAGCTGACTTTTGCCGTCCTTGACCCAAGGATGCCACGAGCTCCCCAAAGAATGGTCTGGTTGATATTTGTGCAAAACAAAACCTTGTTCTGTTAAAATATCGTTAGCAAAAACATAAAATCTTTTAGAAACATCATAAAATTCAGCCATATCAAAACTCCAAGCAGTAAAACAGGCATCTCTTGGCCAAACATATCCATAAGTATCTCCACCATATTGGATATTGCCCGAATCAGCTGAAGCCAAAATACCGCCATTATCATCGCTATGAGCCCTCATCACTAAAATAGAATCATAAAATAAATTTTTAGCCTTCTCGGATAAACCAGAAAAAGATACATTTATTTGACCAGTCCAAGCGTGCCAAAAATCTCTAGTGGACTCCACTAAATGGTCTGGAGACTTTTCAAAAATATAATCAGAAAGTTCGCATGATTCTTTATAAGTCTCTCCAACTACTATCCAATAATACAAAGTGATGGAGGCGCCAGAAGAAATATCCTTTTCCCATCTAACAACCGAATCCACCACTCCATGTTCAATAGAATTTTTTGATAAAAATCCATCTTCAGCATCTTTCCATGTTCCCTCTTTTCCTAAAATACCAGAAAAACCAATACTATAATCATCAAAAGATTTGCCATCACAAAAACCCCCAATTAAAAAAACTCTTCTACCTTTATAATGAATGATAGATTTGACATCACTTGAAAAATAAGCAGTATCGGCATGATTAGTGTCTCCTATTTTAAATTGCTGATTAAAAAATATTTTTATATTACGCTCTCTTGAATCTTTATTGGTCAATACCACCTTTCTTAAAAAAATATTTTTTTCATTATAGACGATATCGGTTGATTTAATAGAAATCTTAGCTCTTTCATTTGTGGCCTCTACATTAGAGACCATAGTATTTTTTTCAAAATTTATATCAATTTGCCATTCCCCATTGTCTATCCAGTGCATTTTATTATCAACAAAAACTCCAATCTTATGCATCTGGTTTGGTCCAATATGATTTTCTTGTCCAATATAAGGAAAATAAAAATCTCTCACTTGGCCAAACTTATCTAGACCAACCAAAGTTTTACCATTTCCTAAAATAATTGAACGTGCCATATATTTATTATAACTCATCCCCGCCCCTCTCTTAAATTAAGAGAGGGGGAAAACTTTAATATATTTTTATAAAATTATACTTCACTAAACCTTAACGGCTTCATTTTGTTGAGAGAGATATTATGTTCTTGTTTTTTTTGAGCATCAGTCAAACGCAAACGCAAATCTTGCATCACATTCATATAAGCAATAAAGGCCTCATAAGGAGATTCGTAAGGAGAGAAATATTTGTGAACATCACCATCATTCCACCATTTAGTACACATATAATAGAAGTGGTCTGACGTTTGCAGTTTACTCCAATCTTCAATCAGTTCCGGATCATCAATATGAATTATCTCTTGACCTAAGGCATAAACAGTATCCAAAGCTTCTTTTTGAAGATCGTTACCTATCCAAGCTGATAAATCTCTTTCGGTATCAGCCCAAGAAACATAATTATGAACATCCAATTCCCCCTTGGCTTCATAACGATCTAAAACTTCAGACGGAGTGGCAAAATAATTATCTTGATTTTTCAAAATCTCTGTCGGCAAGTGGCGTAAAAATTCAAAGATACCAGTATCTTCCCATTGATGTTCGCCAAAAGTCTCATAATCCATAAAGAGGTTTATAGTATCTCCTCCTCCATTGTGACTTGAAATCCAATTAGCAAATTTTGGAGCAGTCAAAGGGTAGTCTTTCCAATCACGACAACTAAAACGAAAAGCAATATCATCAGAAAGACGATAGTGTTTCAAAAGGAGTTTTATATTTTCAGTGTTTATTGGTTTATAAACAAAAGCCGGACTCCGCCATTCCAAAATATGGTCAGCCCCTTCGGCCAAAATACCTTTATAGCCCATCTTCTCTACCATCTTGGCTATTTCATTTGAATATATAAGTTCGGTATTACGAAAAACAGAGGGAGTAACTCCAAAAATATCTTTTATTTTTTTACGATGTAAAACAACTTGACGAACAAATTCTTCTGGAGAATAGACAGAAGCCAAAGAGTGATAATAAGTTTCCGAAAGAAGTTCTACATTACCGGTATCAACTAAAGCTTTAAAGGAATCAATAACTTCTGGCGCATATTTTTCAAATTGCTCTAGAGCTACTCCAGAAATAGAAAAGCTAATTTTAAAGTCTGGATTATTTTTTATATTCTCAAGTAAAGTCGCATTAGCTGGTAAATAACATTTACTAGCTACTTTATTTATTATTGCCCGATTGTCTAAACTGGTGCCACTTGTATCATTAAAATACGAGCTATCTTGTCCAACATCAAAAATACGATACTTCCGTACTCGCAACGGTTGATGAACTTGAAAATAAAAACATACTGAAGGCACACAAACATTTTAACATAAAAAAATAAATAATAAATATTTGTGTGCAAATCTAAAATTCTAAATAAATGTGTTAAGTGTCAAAGGCGCCCTTTGACACTTTGGGATGTGGTGTAATTTGTAACGATTAATCGCTACATTTCGGATTTTAATTATAGTGATACAGAGGAATAACAGCCGGTTGAAAAACGGGTATAGTGAGGTTTTTGTAAATATCAATGAGCGATTCTGCTGCTTTTTTCCAGTGGATAGTTTTTACTTCCCTGCTACCATTGACGGATAGATGATTTTTTAATTTTTTATGAGCCAAAACGCTCAAAACTTTATCCGCCATATCATCAACATCCCAAAAATGAGATTTTAAAGCAGTAGAAAGCACTTCACTGACACCGGATTCTTTAGAGATAAGCACCGGCACTCCAGAAATCATAGCTTCAAGAGGTACCAAACCAAAAGGTTCACTAACACTAGGCATCACAAACATATCAGCCGCCTTATAAACTTTAGCCAACTCTTCATTTCTTAAAAAACCACAGAAAATAAATCTGTTAGATAGGCCACGGCTAGATACTCTCCTTATCATCTCTGTTTCCATATCACCCGACCCTGAAATAATAAAAAAAGTTTTTGGTTCATATAAAAGCACTTTCTCGGCCATATCAACAAAATAATCCGGACCTTTTTGTAAAGTTATCCGCCCAACAAACAAAACGATTTTGTTGCCATCTTTTTTTAATCTATCCAAATTGTGTTCAACGATGGCGGCATTGTTGTTAAATTCAATTCCATTGTGAACCACTTTCACTTTTTCAGCCGAAATTCCATATTTACTGACCACTTTCTTTTTTGTCCAATTAGAGACTGCTACTATGACATCTGCCTGACGAAAACCTTCAAGTTCAATATCATAAATATTTTTATTCACATTATCACTACCACTTCTATCAAATTCAGTAGCGTGAACATGAACCACCAAGGGCTTGCCGGACACTTTTTTGGCGGCAATCGCCGCCGGATAAGTGAGCCAATCATGCGCGTGGATAATAGAATGTTTGTTATTTTTAGCAATGGCAGGAGCTTTCATAGCATAAGCCCTAACTCTACTCATTAAACTACCAGAGATAGCTTCTGGTAATCCATTTTTTTTTAATTCAGAAGAAATTGAATGACTTTGATAACCAGAAAACAAATTCATCACTTTAATATCACTTATAAGTTCGGTAGTTTCATTAGCAAAAACAAACTTACACCAAGGAGCAGAGATAGGAATTTTAAAAGGTAAAACAAAAGTTAAATCAACACCACCAGAAGAAAGAGCTTTAGAAAGACCTTCACAAGCGACTCCAAGTCCTCCGCTATTAAAGGGAGGAAACTCCCACCCGAACATTAAAACACTTGGTAAATTTGAATTACTCATTTTATTTTAATCTGATATATTAGGTAAGTCATCTTTTTTATAAGACATAACAAAAGGATAAATTTTCATTAAAGCAATAAAGGCGCTGACCAATACCGGACCAATCAAAAAACCAATCGCTCCAAGCATTTCTACTCCTCCTAAAATTGAAAAAAGAATAATGAGCGGATGAATTTTAATTTTACCTTTTAAGAAAATGACCGAAATAATATTGTCTATTAGACCTACCACGATAGATCCCCATATAAGAAGCCCGATACCAGCACCTATGTGACCAGAAATAAATAAGTAAACGACCGCCGGAATAGTAACAATTGAAGTTCCAAGCAAAGGCACTAATGAAGCTACCCCTCCGACAAAACCCCAAAGCACTGGAGAAGAAACTCCGAAAAAGAAGAAGCCAATACCAATCAAAACACCTTGAACGATAGAAATGAGTATCCACCCCCGCAAAACAGCGTCAATTGAAGATTTTAAAGTTTGAATAAATTCATTATCATATTCATCTGGCAAAGGACTCCAGATAACCAAACCTTTGGAAATCTTTTCTCCATAAATGAAAAAATAGTATAGAGAAATAAGCATCAATACAAAATTCAAAATACTTCCAAAGATAGCCACAAAAATAGAATCAAAATGACTAATAATCCAATCTAAAACACTTCTAGCATATAGTCCTAGATCTATTTGAGAATCAATAACACCAGAAGGAAAAATGGTGCTTACTTTTTTGAGAAACGCATCTGCTTGAAATATAAGCCCTCCTGACCCTCCTCCAAAAGCTATGGCATTATACAAATCAATAGCTTCTTTCAATAAAAGAGTTGATATTATAATAACTGGCACAATAATAAATACCAAAATAAGCAAAGTTACCACAAGAGAAGATAGGTTTTTTCTGCCATTAAATTTAAGGACTAATTTTGTATATAAAGGATAAAAAGTAATAGCAAAAACTCCAGAAATAAAAATCACTCCAAGATATGGTTTAAATATTAAAAATAAAAAAATGCAAAGTCCGGCAGTGAATAGACCAAAAAATGATAATTGTATTGTTTTTTTAGACATAACACAAAAGCAGAGAAAAGATTTTTATTCCCTTTGCCTACCTTTATATTTTACCACAATAAAAATTACAAAAGCTAAAATAGTGGATATCAAGACAATATTTTCAATAGAAGAAAGAGTATCAGTATATTTTTCGTAAACATTGCCTACTTGCCATCCTAAAATACCCAAGATAATACCTCTAAAAAAGACGCCAATAAAAGAAATAAAGAAATATTTAACTACATTCATTTCCAAAATACCGCAAAAAGCCGAGATGGCAACACTGGGAATAAATGGCAAAACTCTGGCTCCACCTATTATAAGCTCATCTTTTCTAGTACCTTTCAAACTATTTTGAAATTTTTCTATATCAGTCCAATATAATCCTATGTATTTACCCCATTTTTCTATTACAAATCTACCTCCAAATCTAGCTACAAAATATACTACATAAGACCCTAAAGTTACTCCAAGAGCCGCCGGTATAGCTACCTTAAAAATTAAAGCCGAAATAGCTTTAGCTGAAACTGGTCCAGTCACAAAAATAAAACCTGATACCGTCATAATAACAGCTGAAGGTATGGGAGCTAGCACTTCTTCTATGACCGAGGCCACAAAAACCCCGAGAGCTCCCCAAGGCAAGATGGATGTTTGCAAAAAATGTACTAAAGATTCAATCATTATTTATAAACTACTGACTACTCGTAAAGCAAAAGGATTAAAAAAAGAAGATATCTGACTGCGATTTAAAACAGATTTTTCATTTCCCAAGACTAATTCTTCTAAATATTTTTGTAAAATATCCATTTCTGTATTAGCACTTTTGTTATTAAAACTTTTGATTTTATCAATTATAGAAATTACTCTTTTAAAAGCTGTTTGCATTGATTCTTTATCACCTTTTTCTTTCCACACCAAAACTCTTTGAATTTCGCTTCCTAAGTTTGCAACATAAAAATATAATGGTCTTTCTTGGATATTTTTTTGCATATTATTCAACTAATTTATTAACTATTTCAAAAATTTTATTTCTTATTTCTTCGCTTTCAATTTCCATACTCTTATTCCCTTGTTTAGGTCTTATATTTATAAGTGAATTATATTCTAACATTTCTGACTTTTCTTTGTTTAAATAAATATTAAAACCCCACAAATTTTCTTGTTTTGATCCGTCGTCTATCAAAACTATATTAGCATCTATATGCCATTCTCCACCCAGAGCGATTATTCCTTTTTCAATATCAGCCACTCCTTTAACCATTTCCACATAAAATTCTTTAGCCAATTCCTCCAATTCCAGTTTTGTTATTTTTTCTGTGATAATTTTTATCATATTTTATTTTTATACAATTTTAAAAAATTTGGAAATTGTGAGTGTGGAGGGGTTGGTAAAGATAAACAACAGTTATTCCAGTATAATCTTCACCTTTTTTCATTTAATTTTTAGCAAATTTCCTTCTAAAATAATAGGTTGCATAGCAATAATTTCATCTTTGTAAGAAACTTCAGGTATAGGGTTTAAAAGATAAATCTTTTTGTTCATAATATGAGCAAAACCAATTTCTAGAAAAACACTACCACCTACATAATTTGAAATTCCTTTCTTATCATAATTTACTACTAAAATAGCATCACAAGACTGAATAACATCATGCCATTTTCTTATAGCATCATTTTCTATTGTTATCTTATGAAAAGTCCCATCCTCTTTGCTCTTATTTATACCCTCTTGAGAAAACTCTCCTTTTAAAATTTTGACTGCGCTATAAGGAACTTCCACTTCAAAACCAAATCCATTAAGCTTTTCTTTTAATTCGCCCATCTCTTTTGCAAAACTCAAACTCCCACAAATTGCTATTTTCATACATCTAGTTTAATTAAAATTTAATAAAAAAGAAAGCTCTTAATTACACCGCACCCAAAGTGTCAAAGTCGGACTTTGACACTTTTTAAACTTATTTGCCATGACACTTTTTGAAGTGTGTTGCTAATGAGAATATTTCATAACCTCATTATTCAGTTTATTAGAGTTGCCGTGGCTTAGCAAGCCAAGGTATGATTGCACCATCTCTATTTTACTACCGCTTTCTTTTATTTTTCTAAACATCTTTCTCTTGGTTGTAGTCCTTAAAATTCTATGATCAGAAAAATTGACCCAACCTAAAAAATCCATTCCGGAAGCAATTGTTTTAATAAAAATTTTATTTGGATGCAATGTCAATTTTAATTCTTCTTCCAAAAAATCAGCGATTTTTGGTACCAACTCCCAAAGATAATCTTTGTCTTGAGAGAAAATCACAAAATCATCAGTATACCGAATATAATATTTAATTTTCATTCTATGCTTCATCCATTGGTCAAATTTGTTCATGTAAATATTAACCATAAGTTGAGAAGTTAAATTTCCCAGAGGCAAACCAACCTCAATTTTATTTTTTGTATTAAAACTGTCAACCACTTGCCCCAATAGACACAAAATATCGGTATCATAAATATAATCGCTTAAAATATTTTTTAAGACTTTATGATCAACGCTTGCAAAAAACTTTCTAATATCACATTTCAAAACCCAACAGGTCTTGGTGTTATTTTTTGAAACTTTGTATGCAAATTTTCTAAATCTATCTGCAGACTTAAGAGTGCCTTTCCCAAGCCTACACGAATAGGAATCGGAAATGAAAGTGTTGTTAAAATATGGGTAAAGTATTCTATGGATAGCATGATGTAAAACTCTGTCTCTGACACTTGCTTTGTGTATGTTTCTTGGTTTTGGATCGGATATGTTGAATGCCTTGTACTCACTATGGGTGTAGATTTTGGTTTTTAGATCCGTGTGCAGAAAAATCAGATTGGACATCAGATTTTTCTGAAATTCCAAGACATCTTCTCTTTTCTTTTTGCCATTTTGAAACTCCTGCCAAGCTAGAAGCAAATTTTCCATTGATATGGTATCTTTATATTCAATATTAAAAGTTTTTTTCATTTTTAATCAAAATACTATGAAGACCCCCCCCCGCAGCAATTTTAGGGGTAAAACTTTTACCTCTTTTGCAAAATGTTAAGGAAGCGTATTTGTTATGGTATGGATATTATCAGATTTTGCCCAAGACACACCGTCATTCGTTGGGGGTAAGAACTGATTCGCTATTTATGGAAATAATGGAAGCGGTAGCCATCGCCGGATTTTTATCAAGAGAAGAAAAACAGCCTTGGGTGAGATTGGCGATACGAAAGACAGACACGTTGAAAGTTTTACTGATGGTTTTATGGGAGACAAAATCATTAGACGACAAAAAATATATTACCCTTTCATTAAAAATTGAAGAATTCGGCAGAATGCTCGGAGGATGGAACGGGCAAATTGCAAAGTATTTGGAAGAGAAGAAAAATAAACAAAACCCCGTGAGATAATTTTGTATCTCACGGGGAAATGAAGAGAGTTGCGAAGCAGAGAGCCGGATTGTTGTCGTTCCAATCATTGTCAAGCCAGTTCCAGTTCAGCACAACCTTGTCACCGTTCTCGTAGAGGTACGGAACGTTCAGGTTGCCGTTGCGGTTCCGGACGAATATGCAAAGCGCCTTCCAGACCACCACTCCTTGAGTACCGTCTACAGGTGTAAACCTATATCTGGTTTGCCTCTCAGAGTTGTATCGTATCCGGCATCTAAAATGCCATAGCGTCTTGCACCAAGTATCTTCATTTTTTGTGAAGTTTCTACATACACCACTCTATCTCAAACCTTAGTCGGGGATATTCTCAATGTATGGATACTGGATTCGGTGGCAAGAATCCCGCTAGAGCGGGACGTTTGCTAATATTCACCTAATACCATTTTTATAATATCAAATTTTGAAAAGGAAAACCCCACACTCGCTTGATTTGGCGAGTATGGGGTTGGAGTTGAGCGCATATCTCCAGAGCGTTAGGACTAAGTTCAAAGGATTTGAAAGTCCAGAGCAACTTAGTCCAGAGTACTAACTTGCGAAGCAGAGAGCCGGATTGTTGTCGTGCCAATCATTGTCAAGCCAGATCCAGAACAGCACAACCTTGTCACCGTAATCGTAGAGGTACGGAACGTTCAGGTTGCCGATGCGGTTCCGGACGACAGACTTCCAAGCAAAGACGGCTTTGCCAGCAAGGTAGCGGCGGAAGAAATCAATGCCTTTCGCCTGGATTGCAATTAGGTCGCTGAGACCGAGACAATTCTCGAGCATCTTTTTTTCTTTCAGATACTCGTAGATCACCTGACCATTAACCCACTTGCCGTCCTTCTGACCTTCGTGAAGCCAGAGTTCCAGTTTGGCCGCGTCAAACTCGACGGGGCCGAGATTCTCCAATTCTGGGTGCATGACAATTCTCGCCCAATCGGGATATGTCGGCCGCACCGAGCGGTCGACGCGAATGATGGAGTCAAATTGAAGAGTGACGTTCCCACGGATGAGCTCAAGCACTTGACGAATTTTCTTTTCGTCATGCGCAAGCATTGCCCAATCCTCGGAAGTGAAGCCGACTTTACGGCCGGTCACCACCACCTCATGCATCAGTCCCAAATCTTTTCCAAATTCAGACGCACTGTTCATGGAACAACACACCTTTCTTTTCTTTTGCTGTTTAGTTTTAGCTTTCGCCACAGCAGAAAAAGTTTTATTTTAAGGCCCTTTCTGCCATAGCGAAGCAAGTTAGCATTTTAAAGAACTACTTCGGTATAGTATCATATCAAACTATCTATGTCAAGCCGTGACAACGCTTAAACTTTTTACTAGAACCACACGGACAAGGGTCATTTCTACCCACATCTTTATATTCTGATTTATTTTTTGAAGCAATATCTTGATCGTCAGTAACACCAGTTATTTTCAAGGCCTCTTTTTCCACTTCTCTTTGTGCTGTCAAATTAATAGCTGATTCATCTACTTTAGTTATAGTCCCTAAAATCGCATTTTCAATAGACTCCTCCATTTCTTTAAAAAGTTTTAAACCCTCTTTTTTGTATTCTACCAAAGGGTCTCTTTGTCCGTATGCCCGCAAATTGACGCTCCCTCTCAAATAATCCATAACCTCCAAATGCTCCACCCAAAACATATCAAAAGTCTGAAGACTAAGTTCTCTAAAAGCTTTCATAAAATTATCTTCTCCCAAATCCAATCTTTTTTTAGAAATTGATTCTTTTATTTCTGGCAAAGCGTTAAGAGATATTTTATCCAGATATTTTAAAGTTATTTCCCTGTCTCCCATCAAGATATCTCTCCTTCTTTCATAAAAAGTTTTTCTTTGAAAATTTAAAACATCATCATATTCAAGAATATGCTTACGGGCATCAAAATTTAAACCTTCTATTTTTTCTTGGGCGCTCTCCAAAGACCGAGTGATCAATCTATTTTCAATCGGTTCATCTTCTGGGATGCCAAGTCTTCCCATCATTTTTTTGACAGTATCAGCAGCAAAAACCCTCATAATATGGTCTTCCATAGAAACAAAAAATTGAGTCTCACCAGGGTCTCCCTGCCTACCTGCTCTTCCACGAAGTTGATTGTCTATCCTCCTGGCATCATGTCTTTCGGTACCTAAAACAAAAAGCCCACCCAGATTTTTTACTTTTTCATAAGCTTCTTTTTCTAGAGGCGCTCCCCCAAGTTTAATGTCAATACCACGACCAGCCATATTGGTCGCTATGGTAACATTGCTCACTCTGCCGGCTTGAGCTAAAATTTCTGCTTCTCTTTCATGATTTTTAGCATTCAACATTTCAAATCTGACACCTTCCCTTTTCAGATATTCTCCCAATAATTCATTTTTTTCAATAGAAATAGTGCCGACCAAAACTGGCTGACCTTTATTTTGGAGTTCTTTAACCTTTCTAGCAATAGCCAAAAGTTTGCCGTTTTCTGTTTGAAAAATAAAATCATTAACGTCTTTTCTCTGCATTTCTTTATTGGTTGGTATGGCTACTGTATTTAATCCATAAACTTTATAAAATTCTTCACTAGAAGTAGTAGCCGTGCCTGTCATACCAGAAAGTTTGTGATACATCCTAAAATAATTTTGATAAGTGACAGAAGCAAAAGTTCTAGATTCTTTTTGAACACTCACCCCTTCTTTAGCTTCTATGGCTTGATGCAATCCTTCAGACCAACGTCTACCGGGCTGCAATCTTCCGGTATAAGGGTCAACGATGACCACTTCATCATCTTTAACCACATAATCTTTATCTTTAAGATACAATGCCTTGGCTTTGACTGCCGTTTCTAAATGATGAACCAATTTAATACCACCTTCAGCATAAATATTTTGGAGACCTAATATCTTTTCTGCCTTACTGATACCTTCATCTGTCAAAAATACTGCATGCATTTTTTCCTCCAGAGTGTAGTGCTCGTTTTCTTTTAGATGAGAAGCTATTTCAGTAAACTTTTTATACAAAGCATCAGAATCAGACGCTGGCGCCGATATAATAAGAGGAGTTCTGGCTTCATCTATCAAGATAGAATCTATTTCATCAATAATGGCAAAATAGTGATTCTTTTGTCTGACTTTATCATATTGATATTCAAGATTATCTCGCAAATAATCAAAACCAAATTCACTATTGGTGCCATAAGTGATATCAGCTTCATAGGCCTCTATTCGAGTGCAAGGTTTTAAAAATTCATGAACAATATGAAAAGATCCTTTTTTATCTCTTTCTTCATCTTTATCACTATCGCCATTTTCTGGATTATAAATAAAAGAAGAATCATGAGCGATTACTCCAACCTTCAATCCTAGAGCATCATAAATTTGTCCCATCCAAGCGGTATCACGACGTGAAAGATAATCATTAACAGTAACCACGTGTACTCCTTTACCAGCTAAAGCATTTAGATAAACCGGCAGTGTCGCTACCAAAGTTTTTCCTTCACCAGTACGCATTTCAGCAATACCCCCTTGATGCATCACAATACCTCCTAAAAGTTGCACATCAAAATGTCTTTCTCCTAAAGTTCTTTTAGCTACTTCTCTAACAACAGCAAAAGCTTCCGGCAAAATATCATCTAACGTCTCTTCTTTCTTAAGTCTTTCTCTAAATTCAAAAGTTTTAGATTTTAATTCTTCTAGATTTAATTTAGAGACGGCCTCTTCAAAGCTGTTTATCTTAGAAACAATGGGTGATATTTCTTTTATATACCGAGAACTTGCGTCTCCAAATATTTTATTCAAAAATGACATAATATCGCTATCTTACCATAAAAAGACCATAAATTGGAGACAAACAAAAACTCCATTATATGGAGTTTTTGTTTAAGCGGGAGAAGGATTATTTTCTCCTTTTTTTAGCTACTTTCTTTTTCTTTGCAACTTTCTTAACTGCTTTTCTTTTTGCAGGTTTCTTTTTAGCTGCTTTTTTTCTTTTTGCTGCCATTTTATTTATGTCCCGCAGAGCGGGATTGAATTATTTTTTTAAGCGCGCGCTTTTTAAAATTTTATAAAAAATTTTAGAGCGTTATTTAATTTTTAAAAAATTAAATATAATCGACCTGTTACAATTATCACTCTAAAAAAAATTTTAGTAAATGTTTTTTTGTAAAAAATGTGGATAACTAAAAAAATTTACTAAAATTTTTTTATAATTTTCAATTTATAATTTTTAATTTTCAGTAAATGTTCCAATTTTAAAATTTCTAAATTAATTCATTTGAAATTGTTTGCAAATTTTAAATTAAAAATTAAAAAATTCCGACTAGTCGGAATTTTTTATATGTCGTCGCGTGGATGACGGAAGCTATCTCCAAAACAAATGTCTATGTGAGTGCGAACCGTCACCCGCGCCACAACACACCTTTAATAATACACTCTCTTTTCTTAATTTCAAATTTTTTAAAAAAACAAAATAGTATTGCTTCAAGAGCATTATCCTAGACCAGACGTAAAAACAATAGCTATTTTGTTTTTTTAGATACGAAAATGCCACCCGAGGGTGGCGCTTTCGCAGACATTCATTTGTGTGGGAATAACTATTACCACACTCACATATTAAGTATAGCACAAACTAAAATTAATTGCAAATTTAACTGTTGATAACGTTGAGGAGTTAGAGGTAAATGGCTAAAATCAAAGACTCCTTATTATTTTTTTGTTTGTGATAAATCACTAAATATTTTCTTTGCTAAATGATGGGCAAAATTTACCGCAACAGCATTTCCAATCATTTTATATCCGTCAGCAATATCACGATATTTAAAAATAAAATTATCAGGAAATGTTTGAATCCTTGCACATTCTCGAACGGACAAGCGACGATATAAATGTTCTTTGCCGGGAACAAAAATTCTTTTATTTTGACTTATAAATTTCATTTTCGGAGCTTGCGGATGAATTGGAGCATGGCGACCGCCAGCTTGAATTGTAAAAGAAGGCTCATCCCATGAACGAACACGATTTCGCGACATATAAATTGAAGAAAAACCGCCATTCATGTATTCGTGATTTGGAATTTTCAACACATCGCCATTCGTTTTGTTTTTATCTAAAGCAGGTTTTGCTAAACGCAAATCATAAATAGCGTCCTTTAATACGGGTTTATATTTTTGTAGTTCTGGAAATTCAAATTTTTTCTTTA
>PCXM01000001.1:0-341 GCA_002771075.1 Candidatus Zambryskibacteria bacterium CG10_big_fil_rev_8_21_14_0_10_34_34 | reverse complement strand
CACGCAATCTATCTTCTGGAACATCATAATCATTCGCATTTAATAATTTGCAGGAAATTTCATATCCAGCATTTTCAAATTCTTTGATTATGTTTGAAAAAGCTTCTTTGTGTTTAGGATGAAGGATTCCCGACACATTTTCTGCAAGAAAAAATTTTGGCTGTTTCTCTTTTAATAAACGGATGTAGTCGTAAAACAATTTTCCTCGTTTATCATTTATCCCACGTCCAGCTCCAGCCTCGCTCCAACTTTGGCAAGGTGGTCCACCGATGATTCCGTCAACATCGGGAATTTCAGAAGCAGGAACATCAACAATACTTCTTTTATCAAGTTTTGTTTTC
>PCXM01000033.1:3106-4809 GCA_002771075.1 Candidatus Zambryskibacteria bacterium CG10_big_fil_rev_8_21_14_0_10_34_34 | reverse complement strand
TTATAAAATTTAAGCGCTGAATCTAAAACATTGGCCTCAACCAATCTCCTAGACATTCCATCTAAAAATAAATGTTCATCACCTGTTACATTTTCTATCATAATTCCAGCCCAAACCCAAATCGGTAAAAATACTGGAGCTAAATTTCCAGTTTCTAAGATGTTTTTCATTTTTTGAGCAGTAAAAGAATCATTTTCGGCCAATTCTCTAAACTTTTGACCTGTTTCTATATAAAGAATATTTCTATCTGGGTCTCTTTTTTTAATCTCGTCTTGTAAACATCGGGCTTGTGTTCCTTTGCCCGAACCAGATGGTCCAAAAAATATAAATGTTTGTGGTGTCATATTTGCTAGTATAGCAAAAAGATAAAGAAAAAACCAAAATAGTTCTTGAATGATATTCCGGAAACTGTGAAAAGCTTTGTATTTTGTATAAAATTAATACTCACTAGCGGAAATTTGAGCATCAATCTTTTTAACAAGCTCAATAACAACAGAGACTACGATAAGCAAACTAGTTCCTCCGATAGCGACCGCTTGAATTCCAGATAAAGTTTGAACTATTAAAGGCAAAACAGCTATGACACCTAAAAAGAGAGCGCCAATCATAGTCAAACGGAAAAGTATTTTAGCTATATGAGAAGAGGTAGAAACTCCCGGACGAACTCCAGGAATAAAGGCCCCGCTCCTCTGGAGATTTTTAGATATTGAATCCGGGTCAAAAGTAATGGCGGTGTAGAAATAAGTAAAAACAAAGACAAGTAAGAAATATGCCACTCCATAAAAAGTCTGATTGGATAAAAGAGCAAGAAAGAAAGAAGACACTTTTTGAACAAAAGGATTATCAACATTTGTGAGGAAACGGACTATCATTTGAGGAAAAAGCAAAATAGAAAGAGCAAAAATAATAGGAATAACTCCGGCTTGGTTTACCCTAAGTGGTAAATAAGTTGAAACACCGCCATAAACTTTATTACCTCTTACCTGTTTGGCATAAGTTACAGGTATCGGCCTCTCTGCTTCAGTAATAGTAACCACCCCCCAAACAATAAGCAAAGTAGCAGCCAAAAACCCTATATATATAGGTAGTTGTGATGCATCAAAAGTAAATAGAAGTCTGCCAATAGAACTCGGCAAAACAGATACGATACCAGCGAAGATAAGCAACGAAACACCATTACCTACTCCAAACTCACTGATAAGTTCACCCAACCACATAAGCAAAATAGAGCCAGCAGCTATAACAATAAGATTAGTAATAAGGTCAAAAGTGCCCAATTTAGCCAAAATTTGCTGACTTTGAAGCAACGTAATAAAAGCATATCCCTGAACTAGAGCTAAAGGCACAGTGAGCAATCTTGAGTATTGAGCAAATTTCTTTCTACCAGTATCACCTTCTTCTTGATACATAGCCTTAAGTTTGGGAAACATCACCGTCATAAGTTGCATAATAATAGAAGAGGTGATGTATGGAGAAACACCAAGCATAATAATAGAAAGATTTGAAAGTCCACCGCCAGAAAAAATGTTCAACAAACCAAAGAAATCATTACCAGAAATAAATTGTTCAAGACGAAGGGTGTCAATACCGGGTATTGGAATAACAGCCATAAAACGAAACAAAACCAATACAAAAAGAGTAAACAAAATTCTATTTCTAAGAATTTTGTCTCCTGTTATTAATTTAAGTTTATGAATAAAATT
>PCXM01000033.1:0-3097 GCA_002771075.1 Candidatus Zambryskibacteria bacterium CG10_big_fil_rev_8_21_14_0_10_34_34 | reverse complement strand
AAAAGTTTTTTCTATCTTTTTATCTGCCAAGACCTTCACTTTTGGCATCTTTCCGTTTCTAGTCTTTATAATTCCTTTTTCCAAAAGAGTTTTACTATTTATAGTTTCTTTGTTTTCAAATCTTTCTCCTAAAACAGAAAGTTTAAGTGGTATATAATCTTCCTTTCTGGATTTTAATAAATTTTTACCACGACCGCGAAGTTTTGGTAATCTTTTTATAATATCACGCATCTCTGGTCTTTTTTTGCCACCAGCTCTAGCGTTTTGACCTTTAGTGCCACGTCCTGAAGTTTTACCACGAGTGCCACCACGGCCAATTTGTTTTGACTTTTTGTTTGCTTTATCTCTTTTTAAATTATGAAATTGCATAAATAGTTTATTTTACCTGTTCTTTAATAACTTCATCATCTTTGACAGCTTTAGTAATTTTATTTGAATGAGAAGCAAGAGTGGCCAAAGCTTTGATAGTTGCTCTGGCAATATTTAATTTGTTTTTAGATCTTGAAAGTATTTTAGAAGAAACTTCTTTGATACCAGCAAGCTCTAAAACTACTCTAACTGCAGATCCAGCGATTACTCCTTTAGATGGAGCTGGTTGGATGATGATTTTGGCACTAGAGTATTTGGCCTCTACTGGATAAGCAATTGACTTTTTATCAGTCAAATTTACTTTAATCATACTCTTTTTAGCCGCTCTCATAGCTTTGTCTATGGCGATTGGAGTATCTGTGGCTTTACCAGTACCGACGCCAACCTTCCCTTTTTTGTCACCTATAACCATAGAAACACTAAAACTAAATCTACGACCACCGGAAACCACTCTAGTTACTCTTCTGATACTTATTATTTTATTATCAAATTCTTGCTTCACTCTTTCTGGTCTTCTAGACGGTCTGCGTTCATTTTTTCTTTTATCCCTACTGATAAAACCACTATCGCTAGGCGCCACTTTTGTATCTACAGTATTAATTTCACTATCCTCATTTATTACTTCGTTTATTATTTCTTTTTTTTCTTCTTTGTCTATCATATTTTTTTATTAAAATTTTAGTCCAGCTTCTCTAGCCCCTAGAGCCACAGCAGCAACAGCTCCTGTATATATATAACCACCTCTATCAAAAACCACTTTACTTATTTTTTTGGCTAGAGCTTGTTCTGCAATCTTTATCCCAACTGTTTTAGCTTTGACCAAAACTCCTTTACCGACCACATCTTTACTGCTAGCAGCTGCCAAAGTGGTCCCTGTAAAATCATCAATAAGTTGAGCTGAAATATATTTGTTTGATTTGAAGATAGATAATCTTGGTTTATCTTTAACGCCAAAAACCTTCGCTTTGATTCGTTTTCTTCTTCTATCTCTTTGTATTTTTTTAATTTTTGTATTCATAATTTTCTAGATACTGACTACTGACTTCTAGACACTTTTCTTGCCCTGCTTTCTTCTTACAACTTCATCATGATAATGAAAACCTTTACCTTTATAAGGTTCTGGTTTTTTTAAATCTCTCACTTTAGCAGCAAAACTTCCTACCAATTCTTTATCAACTCCCGCTATTGTTATGTTATTTTTTTCTGATTTAACTTCAAGTCCTGTTGGGATTTCTATTTCAACAGGATGAGAAAATCCTAAAGCCAAAACCAGCTTATTGCCATTTACTTGAGATTTAAATCCGACACCTTCCAAAATAAGTTTTTTCTCAAAACCTTCAGTTACTCCTTGAATCATATTTTTTATATGAGAAGCGTAAGTGCCCCACAGAGCTTTGGTCAAACCATTTTCTTTAACGATAGCCAAAGTGATTTCTTTGTCTAAAATAGTAATAGATATTTCAGGAAGAAAATTTCTTTCCAAGAAACCTTTAGGACCTTTAACTTTAAAAAGACCGGCAGTTATGACTGCTTCTGTTTTTTCTGGTATTAGGATTCCTTTTTTACCTATTCTTGACATATTATTATTATTTATAGTGAGCGTAGTTGAACTACCATATGTTAAATAAAAATTCTCCTCCTAAATTACTTTTTTTAGCATCCGTATCAGCCATAATGCCTTTGGGAGTAGAGAAAATTGACAATCCAAACCCTTTTCTAAACTTTTTGATATTTTTAGCGCCTTCATATATACGTCTTGAAGGTTTTGACACCCTCTTCACCCCCCTCACTTTTGGACTTCCGTCTTCCATATAAAGTAGTTCTATATTTAAATATCTAGCGTTTCCTTTGTTCTTTTTAGTAACAGCACCAATATAACCTTTAGCCGAAAGAAGTTCAGCTATAGCTAATTTTACTTTTGAAAAAGGCACCGCAAAACTGGCCTTACGCACGCTTCCAGCATTTTTTATTCTTATTATAAAGTCTCCTATTGGGTCATTCATTCTGTTAAAGGTAGGAAATTATACAATTTAATATATTTTTCCTATCTGGTTAATCTGCTAATTTAATTTCTTATAATTTTATGATTTCCGTTATCTCTAACGAGATTCATATTTTTACCAAGATGATTTCTTTACTCCTGGAATTTTACCTTCATTAGCAAGTTCTCTAAAACAAATCCTGCAAAGAGCAAAATCCCCCATATAAGCTTTAGCTCTACCGCATTTGAAACAACGGTTAACAGACCGAGAACCAAATTTCGGTTTCTTTAGAGCCCTTGCTTTTACTGAAGCTTTTGCCATATATATTCTTTCTAATAAAAAACCCTCTCGGGCTTTCTTAAACTTAACAAACTTGAATAAAATAGTCAATATATTAAATCTTTGATAAAAGCATGATTTCGTGCAAGAATATTTAAGTTGGAGAGTTGGCTGAGTGGATGAAAAGCAAACTGCTTTGCTTTTCATCCGGTCTGCGAACAAAGTGAGCAGAATTGTCGTTGTGAGCAAATGCGAACAGACAATAGGTGGACGAAAGAAACTTTCGACCACCACCAATCGGAGAGTTGGCTGAGTGGTCGAAAGCGCCTCACTGCTAACGAGGTGTCCCCTTACCGGGACCGTGGGTTCGAATCCCACACTCTCCGCCAAATCGTACTTTTTGCGAAATCATAAGAGATTGCCTCGGCGCTTCGCGCCTCGGCATGGTATTTTTCCGCTATAACCCA
>PCXM01000037.1:3443-4010 GCA_002771075.1 Candidatus Zambryskibacteria bacterium CG10_big_fil_rev_8_21_14_0_10_34_34 | reverse complement strand
GGCGCTTTTTGTTTATAAAATTAAACAATATCTTCACTAAAAAATCTATACTAAACGCTTAGCGTCTAATATAGATTTTAAAAAAGGTTGTGTTATAAACTTTTATATTTCTCTAAAATTAGTTTTTCAACTTCTTCGCGCGGTCTGCCATATTTTAGATATGACATCTCTTTCAATTTTTCTACTTGATTTATATCCCCCACTAAAGGCGGAGGCACTTTTATATTAAATGGCCTAGCTGGTTTACCGTTTACAAGAAGACGCAAATAAGCATTATGATTGTCTACGTTCATTAAATCGCTTTTAGAAAAAGTAGGCACAAATTGACTTTCAAGAGCTTCAGAGTCGTCAGCCCCTACTCTAAAAGCACAAATAGAACCAACATTTCCAAAAACAGCATCTCTAATATTGTCTTCCAGTTGAGCTATAAACTGATGAGCGATATTGAGAGAAAGTTTATACTTGCGAGCTTCAGATAAAATGGTAGCAATAGAGTTGGTAGTAATATTTTGAAATTCGTCTATATATAAATAAAAAGGCGGGAAATCTTTGCCAAAAGAATCGGTG
>PCXM01000037.1:0-3422 GCA_002771075.1 Candidatus Zambryskibacteria bacterium CG10_big_fil_rev_8_21_14_0_10_34_34 | reverse complement strand
ATCTGCCCTTAGAGAGATTTACTAAAAGTATTTTTTTGTTATCCATAATGTCTCGGAAATTGAAGGAAGATTTTTCTTGAGCAATAACCGGTCGCATAATATCGTTAGCCAAGAAGACATCAAATTTGTTGGTGACATATTGAACATAGTTGGCCAGCCCTTGCTCGCCTGTAGTCTTTTCGGCATTTACCCAAAATTGTTTGACCAAAGGATTTTTACATTTAGAAATTTTGAAATCTCTGTAAGTTTTGTCTGAAAGAGCTCGCGACATATCAACCAAGGTATTGCCTGACTCCGGATGGTCCATCACTAAAAGTGCCGAGTTTCTGAAGTATTGTTCAAAAGCTGGACCCATTGATTCGGGCACATCTCCATAAAGTTTTTGGAAAATACTAAAAAGTTCATTGACTACAAAAGTTTTTTGTTCTGGAAAATTTTTATCATACTCAAGCATATTTAGAGCCATCGGCCGAGCAGTGTAGGCAGGGTCAAAATAAATAACATCTTCAAATCTTTCTTTGGGCACATTGGCTATCACATCTTGCAAATCAGAGCCATGCGGGTCAATCATACAGACACCATGACCCATTTGCATATCTTGAATAATCATTTCTTTAAGTAATGTTGTTTTACCAGTACCAGTCTGGCCTATACAATAAAAATGCCGTAGTCTGTCGTCTTCATTCATTTTTATTTCAGTTAAAATATTGCGGTGAAGATTTTGTCCAAGAAGTATTCCCTCTCTACTTATATCAAACGGAGCTGGAGCGGTGGCACTCCTTGATTGACGCAAACCTTCAGAAGCGCTCACTGCCTTAGTATGAAAATGCATAATAGAAGTCACCTCTCTCAAATTTAAAGGTAAAGCAGTCCCTTCATCAAAAATACGAAAACTAAAATTTTTGACCAAATTACGCAAATTTCCTTTTTCTTTTTTCTTCCATTCTAAAGAGTTACCTAAAGTATTGTTAAATTGATTAAAGCTAGATTTTAAACTATTCAATATTTCTTCAGCTTCTTCTTTTGTATTAGAAGATGCCATCAAGCGTAAGTTGCACTTCCCTATAGGTGAACTAATTTTGCGCTTTATCTCTTCTACTGCTCCCTCGTCTATTGGAGTTGGTTTTTTATCTTCTTCTTCTTTTTTAGATTTTGAAGATGAAAAAAGATCTTTGAAAGTATGGACCACCTCACCAGAAATTGAATCTGGAATATCAATGGCCTCCTTCAATGGAACGCCATCTTGAATTTTGTCTAAAGCGTTTTTATATTTTTTGATATATTTATCTCCTACCGGAGACCAAATAAGCTGAATGGAAGCCCCTTCTCCATCTCTATTTACTTTTGAAAAACTTGAGAGGATTGAGTTGAGAGGGTCATGAACAAAACTTTCGTATGTTTTAAGAGGAAAAATCGGGTTTTTAGTAAATGTAGCTTCAACCCCCGTGGTATAACCGGTCTCGTTGAAAATATTATAATCATCTGGCTTCTCTGTTATTTTGGCATTATGAAAAATTGAAAGTATTTGTTTTTCAAAAAGACTTTTTCGCAAAGTCGGCACTGCAACATAAAAAATTATTTCTTGAGAAAAGTTGGCATTGGCTATCTCTAGAGACATCCAATTTTCAGTTTTGTTATCGGTATTGATAGAAAACATACCAGCATAAAACTGCTCCATCCCTGAAATCACTTCTTCTAGATTAATTTTGCCTTCACTTTTATCGTTATCTTCTGGAATTAAAATTTCATAAAGAGACATATTAAGACCTTTTGATATTTTTTCTTTGACACTAAAACCAGGAATAGTAAATCCTTCCTTCAAATATTCTGAAATAAAACGATGAAAATCATCAGTAATATGAAAGTTTTGCATCTTTTCTACTACCGAAAGAGCGTTTTTAATACCTTTTTCTTTAGCCAATAGCACTAATTCGTTTATCTGTTTATCATGCTCTTCTGGTGAAAGATTTAAAACTATTTTTTCTATTTCTTTTTTATCTATTTCATATTCTGGATGAAGAATAGTATTAACGGGTGTCGTTTTATATTCTGCTAAAGTCTCTCTGGTTGAAGCAAGAGAATCTTTTTTTAGACCAACATCTTCTAAGTTTTTTTCTTTTTCAGCAATCAGCTTACGCAAATGAGAAATCTCATCTTCAGAATTTTTAAATAGAGTTTTTGGTAAAGGAAATTTATATTCCATGATTTTAATTATAGCAAAACAACAGCACCAAAGTAGGCACTGTTGTTTATAAAGCCATAAATCATTTTTTATATTTGTGAAGGCATTTCAGAAGATGGAGTAGAAGATGAAGACATAGAAGACTTTGATTTCAAAGCGACCAAGGCAGAAAGACCTACAAGAACATAAACAATCCTTGAGATGATAGCTTCTTGTCCACCAAATATTTCTCCAATATCCCAACTCAAAAGACCAACTAGAAGCCAATTTAGACCTCCTACAATCAAAAACCAATATGCTACTTTTTGCATGCGATTTAACGAAATCGTGCCACGCGATACGTCATTCATTTAGAGCGTGGTTAGACTTAGATTTAAAATCTAATAATTGATTCGACCATTGATTTACATTTAAATTATATAACATATCCACAATAATGTAGTAAAAATGTGTATAACACAATATTTGCAAAGATATCTTGAAAATGATTAAATACGAAAAGAAAGGATACACACATTAATATATTCACTTGCATATTTTATTTATAAATGATTGAATGCAGGGAGAAGGAGATATTACTTTGAAATCTAATCCTCGTGTAGAACTCGGCCTCCTTTTAAGGAGTTGTCGGGAAAAGAGGCGATGGTCCCGACAATCCCTACAAAAAAAGTCGGGAGTCGGATTGCAAACAATAAAGAACCTAGAACACGGCACTCCCAACCCGACCCGAGAAGATTTTCTGCGGATCATCAAAGTTCTCACAATGTCTAGTGAGAACGAAAAAAGGGCTAGGGGGATGTTGAGAATCATCCATCCTAGAAAATGGCAACAGAGAAAGTTCCATCTGCCACCGTTTCTCTTGCGTCACCCCAATCGGCAATCTTACTGTTAGCGATGCTAACACTTCGGCTCCCGACCGTCGCGTCCGGGAGCCATTTTCTTTTTAGTTATTTAAGCCCATGACCCTACGCGGAATCGAACCGCGCTTTTCGCCTTGAGAAGGCGACGTCCTAACCGATAGACGATAGGGCCGATAAATAAAAATATACCATAAAATATAACACAATATTCCCCTTTTACAGAAACATGTCAAAGGCGCCCTTTGACATTTTGAAGTGTGGTGTAATGAGGGTGGGATAATTCACTTCCCGCTACCCCTCAAGTAGGACAGATGTTAATTCATAATAATAACTCGTCGGACTCTTAAATCCAATACACTCTCTCGGTCGGTCATTCAAGA
>PCXM01000043.1:3974-6016 GCA_002771075.1 Candidatus Zambryskibacteria bacterium CG10_big_fil_rev_8_21_14_0_10_34_34 | reverse complement strand
CTTTAAAAGACATAAACCCTTGACCTTGGTTGAGCTCTTGAGTGGCTATGTTTACTTTGGTCGCCACCTCTTTTATTAAATCATTTTCTGCCATTATATAAGCTCCCAAAGGATTATTTTGAGGTTTTTGAGTTAATTCAAAAAATCCGTCCCAGCCGCCTCGTTCAAAATCGTTCATAAAATCGTCTATGTTATCAACAACATCTGTCAATGAGCATCTCCACCTTTCATCTTGAGGATAAAGATTTTTCTGCAAAGCTATTCTTATTTTTACTCGGTAGGGTTCACACAAGAAGTCTAAATTTGGATTACTAAATATATATCTGGCAGAAAGATCGTCGCCAATTTTTGTGAAATAAGCTTCGGGGTCAGTAACATAAGCAGGACTTCCCTTAAAGCCACTATTAATCCACTTGACAGTGCTGGCTGACATTCTTTGAATAATTATGTTTGTTATTTGCCAAGCCAAACCATCAAGGCCATAATCTTTTACTACTTTTGTTATAGATTGAACCAAATTTGCTGGATCAATGACTGCCCATTGAGCTTCTGCTTTTATAGAAAAGACAGGAGAAAAAATAAACGTAATTATCAGAATTAGGGTAGTAACTTTTTTAGATAGATTCATATTAATTTTTAATTGGGATTTGAAAATTATTTAGAATAATCAGGTTAATTTAATAATCAGGTTGATTTTCATTATATTCCATATAATAAATAGTAGCCACCACTACCTTGTTTATAAATAATTTTATTTTGGCTTATAAATGTGTTTGTCGCTTGGATAGCCGAAGCAAACATATTTGCGCCTTCTTGATATAATTGAAGAGCCGAGAGCCCTTTTATGGGGTCATTAAAAACACTTTTCATTTCTATCATAGCTAAAGCCATATTTCTCATACCATTTGTCATATCAAGATGGGCTCTAAAAAAAGTTTTTGGCACTGGCATTTTTAAAAGTTCTTCTGTAATTTTTTTATAAGTCTCAATAACACCATCTAATTCATTTATTTTTGAAACATCTCTTGATTCTATGGCTTTAGTTATAATATCTATTTCATTTTTTGCTTTTGTTGGCCTGTTATTTTTTAAAATGTTGCCCAAGTTTTCACCATAATCTATCATTGACTGATTACCATTATCAGCTATGACGTTTAGTTGTGTTATTGGAATTATTGGAGTATTTATTTGACCTATATAATTTGTAGTTTGATCTATCAGTTTTTGGGCTGAAGTGCTATCTAATTTGCCACTATCTTTTAGGGCTAAATAATTTGCCGTTAAACTTCTTGATATAATGTCAGTATCGGTTTCTTCTGGTGGAGTAATATCTTCCTCTTTGGGTGGGTCTATGTTTACTGTTATATTACCTAGTTCGACCTGCCAATTTTGGTTTGTTGGTATTGAAATTTTGTCTCCAGCAACCAGATTGCTGGCAAAGTTTATGGCAGTGCTACTTTTGTCTTTACCAAAAGCAATAATAATAGCAACAACCATTGCCATTACTAAAATAAAAATGCTCAAGACTTTTTTGCTCGGTAACATAATTGCTTTTATTATAACAAGCTTAACCCTTAAATATCAGATATTTTAGGGGAAAACTTTTTGGCCAAACAAAGCCAATCAGAAACTTTCAAATTTTCGGCTCGAGCTTTTTCTGATATACCACATTCATCAAAAATTTCTTTTAAGTTTGAAGTGTCAAGGTTCAACCTTGACACTTCTGCCAAGTTTTTTATCAAAAGTTTTCTCTTGTGAGCAAACCCTTTTTTCAAAATCTCAAAAAATTTTTGTTCCAAATTTCCTAAGGACTCTCCTTGGGAAATTGGGAACCGAAGGAGAGTCCTTAGGAAATTTTCCTTTGAAATATTTCTGACAGAAATAATAGCCGAATCAACCTTAGGTTTTGGATAAAAACTGCCCGCTTTTATGACTCCTCCATACTCTGGAGTGCCATACACTTTAATAGAAATACTTAAAATACTTTCTTTGCCTCGCGATTTGTCCCGCGAAGTATTGACGAAGTGGGAGCCCATAATCCT
>PCXM01000043.1:574-3946 GCA_002771075.1 Candidatus Zambryskibacteria bacterium CG10_big_fil_rev_8_21_14_0_10_34_34 | reverse complement strand
AAAATATTTTGAATCCGCAAGTTTAGAAATGCCTTGCGAGGCTGACTCTAGCCGTGCTACGCAGGAATTTTTTAGCAAAAAAATATCCGTGCATTTCTGGACTTGCGGTGAAAAAATATTTTGTATTTCTAAATCCAAAATATCCCCATCAACAACTTCCAATTTGCTCAATTTTATTTCTTCTTTAAATTTCTCTCTAAGTAATAAAGCTAAATCGCTATCTTTTTCAATAGCAATGACTTTTTTGGCTTTTTCTAAAAGAAAACTAGTTAAAGTCCCCTCTCCCGGCCCTACTTCAACTACTGTATCTTCTTTTTCAATTTGCGCAAAATCAGCAATTTTTTTTAAAATCCTTTTATCTCTCAAAAAATTTTGTCCCAGACTTCGCTTAAGACTACGGTGGGCAAGGCCCAATGATTTTTTTGATTTCATAATGTATAATAATACAATAACAGGTTAGACAAAAAATCAACATATGTTAAATAATTTTAAGACTTACCTAGAAAAGATACAGGTTACTCCATTAAGTTGGTTGGCTGGGATTTCGGGTGTTTTGATGGTTAGATTTTTTTTGGAGTCTTTTTCTAATCCTTCCTCAAGCGGTTTTTTTGCTTCTGATGCTTCTACTCTTGTGCATTATTATTTATTCTTTTTGGCTGTTGCTGTAGTTTTTATGATTTTTCTCCAGCTAGTTATTCCAAGTTGGAAAAAAGTTATTCCTCAACTAACCGCCATTTCATTTTTGGCTGTGCTTATTGGTCCTATTGCTGACTTTATTATAAGTGGTGGTAAAGGTTTTAGGATGGCTTATCTTTTTGATACTCCAAAAGAAATGCTAGTTTCTTTTTTTACTTTTTTTGGTGGAAATTTATATACGGGCGTTACTTTGGGTATTAGGATTGAAATAGTTTTGATGCTTTTGTTTATTGGTTTACTTGTTTATTTTATTGAAAAAAGTTGGTTTAGAGCGATTGTTTCAGTTATTTCTCTTTATATTTTGATATTTATATTTTTATCTTTACCCGGAGTAATGAATGCTATTGGAGGTCAAGATATGGCTGGCAATTATTTTAAAGAACCTCTTACTTTTATCCAAAAATCAATAGAAAATTCCGTTACTATTTCAAACAATCTTCATAACTCTTTAGAATATTCTTCTTTTGTTCGTCTGTTTGAAATAGCATTCAATTTTTTGATCGGCAAAGTCTTTTTCTTGATTTTGACAGTAGCCACTTTTGTCTGGTTTCGTCTAAATTTTAAAGAAAAACTTAGAGCAGTAATCAAAAACTCTCGTCCAGAAAGAGTTACTCACTATTTTCTTATGATTTTTGTCGGCCTTTTTGTCGCTTATTCAATTTTCCCTAACATAAGACTTAATTGGAACGACTCCCTTTCTGTTCTTGTTCTTTGTTTAGCTTTTTATTTTTCTTGGATGTTTGCTGTTTCTACCAACGATATCGTTGACGAAGAAATAGACGCTGTCTCTGATCCCACTCGTCCTTTGATAGCTAACTCTTTAAGCAAAAAAGATATGAAAGAGTCGGCTGTTATTTTTCTTGTTGCCACTCTCATCTCTGGATTTCTAGCTGGCTACACTGCTTTTTTCTTTATCCTTACTTTTACCGCTCTTTATTATATTTATAGTGTTCCACCAACTAGATTTAAAACTATACCTTTCTTCTCCTCTTTTATAATAGGTCTTTGTTGTTTAACGGCTGTTTTAGCTGGATTTTTTCTAATTTCTCCTTTTAAATATGTCTCCGTTTTTCCTTCCAAACTTGCTTTGGCTGTCGTGGCTATATTTTCTCTTTTGGTAAATGTCCGTGATATGAAGGATATTGAGGGAGATAAAAAGGTGGGCATCAAAACTGTGCCTATAATTTTTGGAGATATTTGGGGACCAAGAGTGGTGGGTATATTTGCTTCTATATCTTTTTTGCTTATCCCGATTTTTATGAGCTCTTATGTTTTATTTGCTTCGGCTATTCCAGCTTCTTTGGTTGTTTATTATTTTATAAACAGAAAACCTTATAAAGAAAAATATATTTTCAGAACATATTTTGCTTTTATTCTGGCTAGTTTCTTCCTCCTAATTTGGATATGAGATTAAAACTCAATATGCAACAGTGGTTTGTGTTTGGGGGTGTAGTCTAAAAACTCCTGTTCTAAAAACTCATCTGGTATTTCTAATACAAATTCAGAGGGAATGTTGATTCCCCGACTGCCAAAAATAGTTCTAGTTTGGGCGTAAGAAAGGAAAAGTTTTTTCTTGGCTCTAGTTATCGCTACATAAAAAAGTCGCCTTTCTTCTTCGGCTTCCTCTTCGCTTAAATTTTCATCTCTTTCGTGGGGGAAAAGTCCTTCTTCTAAACCAGTGACAAAAATATAAGCAAATTCTAAACCCTTGCTGGCGTGGACGGTCATTAAGCGCACCCCCTCCCTTTCTTTTTTGTCGCTATCTTGGTCAGAAGCAAGTGAAGTCTCTTCTAATAACTTTTCTACCCCATCTTCCCAATTTTTAGCTCTGTTTTCTTCTTTATAAATTTCATCATATTTTTTAGCAAGAGCAGAAAGTTCTTTTATGTTCTCTACCCTCTCTATACCTTCATTAGTTTTTTCTAAGTTTTTATTTAAACCAATTTCTTTGGCTATAAAAAAAATAGTTTTGGAAGGCGGATTTTGAATAGCAAAGTTTTTGATTTTTCGCAGAAGACCTCTAAAAGCATCTATTTTCATTTTCATTCCTGCTGGCAACTCTTTTTCTTTTCCTTCTACAATTTTTAAAAGAGTGATTTTACCTATACCGCGCGGTGGCACATTTATAATACGTTTCAAATCAACAATGCTTTCTGGATTAAGGCAAAATCTCAAAAAGGCCAAAATATCTTTGATTTCTTTTCGGTCAAAAAATCTGGTTCCTAAAACTTGATAAGGAATATTTTTGACCAAGAATTCTTCTTCTAAAACTCGTGATTGAAAATTGGCTCTGTAAAGCACAGCGATCTCTGAAAGATCGGCGCCATTTTTTTGCAATTTCTTTACTTTCTCTACCACAAACTGTGCTTCATGATTTTCGGTTAAGGCCTCAAAAAGACTTACCTTTTCGCCGACTGCGTTTTTGGTGGTGAGTTTTCGTTCCATACGCAATTTATTTTTTTCAATAATTTTGTTAGCTACTTCCAAAATAGTTTTGGTAGAACGATAATTTTCTTCTAAAACTACCAATTTCGCATTTTTATAATCTTTTTCAAAGTTTAAAATGTTTTTAATGCTGGCGTTTCTCCATGTATAGATATTTTGGTCTACATCGCCGACCGCACAAATATTTTGATGGTCTCGAGTGACGGCTTCAACTATTTTGTACTGCACTTT
>PCXM01000043.1:0-564 GCA_002771075.1 Candidatus Zambryskibacteria bacterium CG10_big_fil_rev_8_21_14_0_10_34_34 | reverse complement strand
CTACGATGTTTCCAAAATAATCTCCGGAAGCTCTCTCAACATATTCAGAAGAAGAAACAAAATTGCCTTTTTCTCGGGAAATAATAGAGAGTATTTTGGCTGGTTCAAATTGTTTGGGGTCATAGTCATTTTTTTGCAATGCTTCTTTAACTGCTTTTTTGGAATCTTCTTTATCGTAAATACTAAAATGTTTTTTGACTCCCGCCTCCATATAATTTTCCCTGATTATGTGAGCTCCTAATGTATGGAATGTAGCTACGAATGGTCGTCCCGCTCTCGAAGTTGCCATATCTGAAGCGTAACCCCTTTCATTTTCAAGTAGTTTCAAAACCCTCTCCCCCATCTCTTTGGCCGCTTTGTTAGTGAAAGTGACCGCCAAAATATTTTCCGGTGCCACTCCCTTTTTGATCAAATTTAAAATCCGATAAGTAATAGTTTTGGTTTTACCTGCTCCCGCTCCAGCCAACACCAAAACCGGCCCCTCGGTTGCTTCCACCGCCTCTCTCTGGGCTCTATTTAATTCTGCAAAATTACTCATCAATTTATCTTAACAGATTTTTAACA
>PCXM01000007.1:6614-7717 GCA_002771075.1 Candidatus Zambryskibacteria bacterium CG10_big_fil_rev_8_21_14_0_10_34_34 | reverse complement strand
ATAAGGAGAACAAACAAAGCGACAGAAATAACAGAAAGACCAATAAGAACATAAACAAAATATTTTGTTCTGCTATCCATTCCCCATATTTTTTTTTGATTTTGTATTTCGTTTTCCATCTTTATTTTTTAATCAGTTTCTTCATTTATTTCTTCTTTTGTTATTTCACTTATTTTATTTGCAAGAATCTCATATTCTGGCAACTCTTCTACCTTCTTTAATCCGAGGTGAGCCAAAAGAGATAAACTCCCTTTATATTGAAAAATTCTTTGGTCTTTTGGGTCTGGCTCTTTTTCTACCAATCCACGCACAGAAAGGTTTCTTAAGATAAAAGTAGAATTAACCCCCCTTATGTAATCAATTTCTCTTCGAGAGATAGGTCCATTATAGAGTATTATAGCTAATGTTTCGAGACCCGCTTTACCTATCTCTTTACTCATTTCATCTTTAGCTATTTGCTCAATCAAATTGGACATAGCTGGCGCAGTAGCTAACCCTGCTTCTTTTTCGGTCATAACTAAACAAAGTCCCCTGTTTTCTAAAGAATTATTTAGTTTTATCAAAGCTTCTTTAATTTCTTTTTCATCCGTATTTAAAATTTTAGAGAGTTTTTTTATCTCTATTGGTTCATTTTTATAAAAAAGTAAAGCCTCGATTTTTTGTTCTAAATTCATATATGGATTAGTGGGTTTAATAATATGTTGGCACTCCACTTGCCTCTCCTTCTATTTGAATATCAGCGAAATGCTGATTTTGATTTACTCTAACCATACCCTGCTTCACCAATTCTAACATAGCTAAAAAACTTACTATAACATTAATTTTATCCTCTCTACTTATATCAGCGAAATTTTTCTTATCCTTTGAAGTTTTAACGAAGTCGGAGAAGTTTGTTTTTAAGCTAGTTTGAATGCGCTCTCTTAATCTGTTTATAGTTTCTTCTAGACTTATTATTTTTTCCACCACGACTTTTGGTAGAGCTTCTATCTTTTTGGGGACATTTTTGATTACCTCTTGCAAGGCGTTTTGAAGAGACATTTGACTGATCTCTGGTGTCGGAGAAAATACCACCATTTTATTTTTCTTTTCTGTGGCGAAATAAA
>PCXM01000007.1:3951-6579 GCA_002771075.1 Candidatus Zambryskibacteria bacterium CG10_big_fil_rev_8_21_14_0_10_34_34 | reverse complement strand
TCTTCTGTTAAAGCTAAATTAGGTAGAAGGGATTTTGATTTTATAAGAAGCAAAGTAGATGCAATCAAAATAAAATCAGCCGAGTCGGCTGTGGGAAATTTTTCAAATGATTTTATAAATTCAATAAATTCGTCTGCTACTTGTGAAATAGATACATCACTTATGTGAAGTTTTTTCTTTTCTATAAGCTCAAGTAGTAACTCTAATGGTCCCTCAAACTGTCCCACTCTCACCTTAAAATCATTTGCTTTAAAATCAGTGTCCATATCCTATTTTAGCACTATTTTAGCATAAAAAGACCACTCGCCCTATAAATTACACCACACTCTCAAATGCCAAAGGGCGCCTTTGACATTTTTGGAGATTATTTCTTTTTTTCAATCTTAATTCCCAATTCTTTGAGTTGTTTTTCGGAAATTTTAGAAGGAGAATTCATCATAAGGTCTTTACCTTCACCAGTTTTAGGAAAAGCAATTACTTCGCGAATGTTTGGTTCATCTTGAAGAAGCATTACTAAACGGTCTAGTCCCCAAGCAATACCGCCATGAGGAGGGGTTCCAAGTTTGAAAGCTTGAAGCATATGTCCAAAGTCTGTCTCAATAGATTCTTTTTCATAACCAAGTATCTCAAATACTTTTTGCAAAGCTTTATACTGATGATTTCTTATGCTACCACCTCCTATTTCAAGACCATTTAAAATAACATCATATTGGGAAGTGATAATGTCGCCTAATTTTTCTTTCTTCATTAAATGATCCATATGTTCTGGGATAGGTCGAGAAAAAGGATTATGAGTAAATGTCCATTCTCCTTGAGTTTGTTTATTGGTAGAAGTTTTTACTTTTTCAAAAAATGGAAAATCTATTACCCAACCAAAGGCCAAAAGATCTGGATTTTCTTTATCCTTTCTCAAGTCTGGTCTGTCTGTTTTGTACTTTTCCATAGCCTCTTTGTAAGAAATTCTTGGAAAAGGTTTTTCTTGGATTTTTTTGTTTGGATATAAAGTCTCAACGATAGAAATTAAAAGTTTTTCATTTACTTCCATTACATCTTCGCGTTCAGCGAAACTCATTTCTATGTCCAGTTGAGTAAATTCTGGTTGTCTATCTCCTCTGCTATCTTCATCGCGCAGACATTTTGCAATCTGAAAATATTTTTCAATACCACCTGTCATCAAGAGTTGTTTATATTGTTGAGGTGATTGAGGCAAAGCATAAAATTCACCTTTATAAAGACGAGATGGAACCACATAATCGCGAGCTCCTTCTGGTGTTGATTTGGTGAGAAGAGGTGTTTCTACTTCTACAAAATTTTCTTTATCTAAATTGTTACGAATAAGTTTTATAACCTTATGTCGCATTCTTATATTTTTTTGAACTCTTTCATTTCGTAAATCTAAATAACGGTATTTCAAACGAGTATCCTCGTTTATTTCTTTAGTGTCAGAAGATATTTCAAAAGGTGGTGTATCTGTTTTGTTTAAAACCTCAATATTTTTTATTTCTATTTCTATATCTCCGTTTTGTACTCCGGCCTTAATATTTTTTTCCGGTCTTTTGTTTATAACACCCGAGATGGCCAAAACCCATTCTGTTCGTGTTTCTTTCGCTATCTCAATAGCTGGGCTATCAGGAAGCACCACGCACTGCACGATACCAGTCATATCCCTCATATCCATAAAAACCATCTTGCCTTGGTCTCGTCTGACACTTACCCAACCTTTTATAATTGCTTCTTTTCCAACTAAGTTTTTTAAATCTTTTATATAAGTTCTTTGCATAAATTTATAATACCAGAATTTGATATGGTAGTATATTTGACATTTTTGTATGTAGTTGTTAAATTATTAATGGAGCTTTGTACCTTTCCCTACCCCTCAATACGAACTTTCGGAAAGTTAACTTCTAATGATTCAACTAATATACCATACTCATTTTCCATCATCACTTCGAATGCTGTTCGACCACCAAGACATTCTCTAGCTTTGTGATTAAAATACATTTCAATATCGTTTAAAAATCCAGAGGAGATCGATTTCAAGTTGGTCTTTTTTGGTATAAATTCTCTGATCCATCGATTGGAGTTTTCCACCAATCCTTTCTCCCAAGAATGAAAGGGTCTGCAGAAATATATTTGGGTGTGAAGCATTTTTTCAAGTTCTTTCCACTTTCCAAATCCGATATCGTTATCGGTAGTGAGAGTGTCCACCCTGTATCCAGAAAGAAGCTTTAGAATCGTTTGATTGATTAAATCGTTATTCCGGTTGGGCAAAAGAGCGAGTTTCAAAAGCTTGCTGTATTTCTCCACACAAACCAAAAGCACCCAAGAATTGTGTTTGGAGACGATGAAGTCCATCTCCCAGTGTCCGAATGAATACAGAGCAGAAAGAGGTCTTTCCTCAATGAATTTTCGATCCGGATCGGAGAGGAATATTTTGTTGTCTCTTTTTCTTCCTCCTTTGTGATCATTTCGATTCCAAAACAAAAATCTTTCTAATCCTGATCTTTTGTTGATGAATTTTCTGATACTTTTTTCACTAGCATATTGGAGACCGGATTGAATTTCCAAACGAGCAGATATGGCTCCTGGTGACCAACCTGCTTCCAGTTTCTTCTCTACGAATTTGGT
>PCXM01000007.1:3539-3930 GCA_002771075.1 Candidatus Zambryskibacteria bacterium CG10_big_fil_rev_8_21_14_0_10_34_34 | reverse complement strand
CTCACATATGGTTGATTTACCTCGATCCAGTGCTTTACCAATATCAACAAAATTTTCTCCCACTCCCAGCATCTTTTCGATGCAAAACCTTTCTTCATCCGACAGGTGCTTTTTCTTGTTTTTTAAATTTTTCGCCACACAAACATGATATCCAAAGTTCGTATTTAAAGGTATCTAAATCGTATTATGATCAATATTACTAGCATTTTTATTTTTGTTTTGGGATATGTCTTTGGTTCTATATCCAAAAAACAATTCTATGAGTATCGAGACAGAAGAAAAAATAAGGAGATAGAGCAACTTAAAGGAGAAATCAAGAGGATAGATTCTCAAAGTATTTATATTGGTAATATAGAAGTTTCTGTATCACCGGATGGAGGCATAAAAGCGG
>PCXM01000007.1:0-3513 GCA_002771075.1 Candidatus Zambryskibacteria bacterium CG10_big_fil_rev_8_21_14_0_10_34_34 | reverse complement strand
TTTCTTCCCTACTCTCTCGCAAAGGCCCAATAAAATTTTTCAAATCTTCAATCAAAATATCTTTCAATACTTTATATTTACCTTTATTTTCTTCATAAATTTTTTTTAACTCTTTTTCAGGTTTTATAAGAGAATGAATAGCAAAGACATTTTTAGGGACTTCTCCATCAGAGTCAGTAACTATACTTAAAACATTCTTTTCTATTTCCTCATCACTGGCAAATAATGAAATAGTATTGTTATAACTTTTACTCATTTTTTGACCGTCTATGCCGGGTACTGTTTCTACATCTTTAAGTATGTATGCTTCAGGTAGTTTGAAAATCTGGCTATTTGTGGTGAGCGAAGTCGAACCAAAAATGCGATTAAATTTTTCTGCCGTATCTCTGGTAAACTCTATGTGCTGTTTTTGGTCTTGACCAACAGGTACCATATCTGTGTTATAGAGTAAAATGTCAGCGGCCATAAGCATTGGGTAATTAAACAAACCGACACTTATACTTTCTTCTCCACTTTTAGACATTGCATCTTTGTAAGCGTGAGCGCGTTTGAGATATGGGACGGTCGTGATGGTGTCAAATATCCAAGCTAGTTCGGTATGCTCCGAGACATTAGATTGTTTAAAAATAACTGATTTTTTTGGATCAATACCGATAGCCAAAAAATCAATCGCTACATCAAGCGACAGGCGCCTCATCTCTTCGGCGTTTTGAACGAGATTTAAAGCGTGGTAGTCAACGACGCAGAAGTAATTTACTCCGCCTTCGTTTTCATTTTGCAATTTTACAAATTGGCGCATAGCGCCAAAATAGTTACCGATATGTGGTCTGCCAGTTGGTTTTACTCCAGAAAATATGGTTTGACCCTGTTTACTATCTATAACATTTTTCATAGCTACATAATAACATTTCTTTCTTTTTTTTGGAATTTTTTATATAGCATAACACTATATTAGACGCTAAGCGTTTAATATAGTATTTATTGTAATAATGTGTTGTTATTTTATTGTTTTGTATTCCACATAGCAAAAATAGACATTGGCAAAAGTCTCTCTGAATTTTGTTGTTTTATAGCTAGTTCCCCAAATTCTACGATACCGTCCAAATTTTTTGTCATATCGGAAAGTAAGTTAGCAATCGAGATTGAAGAAAGTTCGGTAGAGTACATATTGAAAATAACAAAAAGAGGTTTGTCACTCAAAATTTCTCGGCAAGCAAAAAGTAAATCTGGTAATTTTTCTTCTATTTTCCAAACTTCACCCTTGGGACTTTTTCCAAATTGAGGTGGGTCCATAATGATGGCATCGTATCTTTTGCCCTGCTTTATTTTCTTTTTCATAAACTTAAGGACATCATTAACTATCCACCTTATGGGTGCATTTTCTAATCCAGATAATTTTTGATTTTCTCTCGCCCATTCAATACTTTGTTTAGAAGCATCAACATGTGTCACTTTTGCTCCGCAACTTGCCGCCACTAAACTAGCAATCCCTGTATAGCCAAATAAATTCAAAACATTTAATTTTTTATTCGTATTTTTTAACTCATATTTTTTAACTCGCCCTTCTACCCATTTCCACTCTGAAAATTGTTCGGGGAAAATACCAATATGCTTTGAAGTATTTTTAAATTTTATTTTAGCTTTTATGTCTCCTATTCCTATGTTTATAACACAATCTTTCCAAGGTTCGATCTTGGAGAATTTCCACTCTTTTTCAGATAGGATCTTTTTCCACCAAGCTCGCGGTTCGGCTCGCACGATTTTTTGGCCGTTAATTTCTTCCAATTTTTCTTTCTCGCCACTGTCAAGTAATTTGTAGCATCCCATATTTTCTGCCCATATTTTTATTTTTTTTTCTTGATGATTCATTATTTTAACAATACCAAAAATAACACTTTTAAACCATAATATCTTTTGTGCAAATGATATATTTTAAAAAACAAATATAATAATTTGTCTATATTAGACGCTAAGCGTTTAATATAGATTTTTAGGGAAAAGTATGATTTGGTTTTTTATTTTTTGTTTTTATTTATAAAAACAAACGAACAAGGCGGAGATCATCATAGGAATATTTAGGACCTAAGAGTTCTTTGACTGGAGCTAGTTTGTATTTTTCTCCTTCACTGACACCTACTTTATGAAAAGCATTGTAGATTTCTTTGAATTTAGTTTTGGAGATACTATTTTGAAGATTATAGATATTGTATTTTGGATCTGCTTCCTTTATTTTTTCTATATGGTCTAAGATAGTGCCGAGCTTTAGTCTCCTTTCTTTGGCAATGTTTTTAGTGCTTATCCCTTCGTCTAACATTTTTTTGGTCTCGCTTACTGTATCTAACTTTTTTTCTTTTGGTTTTTCACCTTTTATTTTATTGGCAAAATCTTGATGCATTTTGTTTAATTTTGTCTCCCCCATTGTTTTGATATGAAAAGAATTAGTTTTGGAAAGATCTTTAAATTTATTATCAAATTCTAATACTTCTTCATTTATTCTCAAAGCCGTTTCATTTAAACCTTTAAGAAAAAGACCTTCAAGCGAACGGACTCTGGAAAGAGCCACATAGCCCATTCCTCTTTCAAACGACTTGGATAAATCAATCTCAGCAATGTCTAGTGACATACCTTGGCTTTTGTGAACAGTAATGGCCCAAGCTAGCCGGAGTGGATATTGGACTATTTCAGCTTTGATTTTACCATCTTCTTCTATGGGCCAACTTTCTCTTTTCACATCTATCACTTCACCGGATATAGTTTTAACGGTAATATTTTCGTAACCACATTTGATTACTACTCCCAAAGTTCCGTTTACATAACCTCCTTCAAAGTTGTTTTTGATAAACATTACTTTGGCGCCCTCTTTCAGCTCTAGAGTCTCTGGAGCCAGACAGCTTTTTTTTAGGGTTTCCACTAAATTACGGTTTCCTCTTGTTTGCATTTGGTATTCATATATTTTGCCGGGCAGTTTTGACAGCTCCAGCTTGTTTTCGGTGTCAACATTTTTGTTGTGGGAATATAACTTGGTGGGCTTAAGCCCGAAGTCCGACTTCGGGCTGAAACGGGTTTGTAAGATGTTTTTGGTTTTTTCGGAAACTCGGTTTTCTCTGATGGCATTTAAAACTTCCAAAAATTCAGAATCGTTTTGACGATGTTGTTCGGAGAGGTAGCAGACTTTCAATTCCAAATTTTTCCAAGTTTCGGAATGATAGACGAAAAGGGATTCTGGTTCACCAAATTTACTGACCGGCGGTAATTGGAAAAAATCTCCGCAAAAGATTACTTGCATTCCACCGAATGGGTCCGTTGAATTTTTGATAGCTCTTATTACTTTATCTATGAGGTCAAGTCGGAAATGATGAAGCATTGATATCTCATCTATGATAAGGACCGAAGTTTTGGCTATCTTTTTTACTACATGTTTTTTTTCGGCTATTTCTTGGATTTCACTTTTACTCAAATGGTCTTTGATACCAATACCACTCCAAGAATGAATAGTGATACCTCCCATATGAG
>PCXM01000021.1:5947-6755 GCA_002771075.1 Candidatus Zambryskibacteria bacterium CG10_big_fil_rev_8_21_14_0_10_34_34 | reverse complement strand
ACAGGAAAAATTGAGAAAGGAACAAACGAAGTTACAAAAGCAATTGAAAGAGGCACTGCAAAGCTTGTTGTTTATGCTGTTGATGTTGAACCCAAAGAAATTATTCAGCACATTCCAATTTTGTGCAAAGATAAAAAAATAAAATGTGTAGATGTGGACAGCAAACAAAAACTGGGTATTGTAGCAGGTCTGCCTGTTGCAGCTTCTTCTATTGTAGTTATTGAACCCGGAGAAGCTGGAAAAGATATTGAAAGCATCAAATAATTTTCACAATTCATTATAATCAAAATCTCAAATGGCTAAACAACAAAAACCTCAACAACAGCAAAAACAAACTGGTACAAAAAGAAGTGATAGAATATTAACAACAGAAGCAGTTACTGCAACTGTAAATGAAATAATTGGAAGAACTGGGTTCAGAGGGGAAATTACCCAAGTAAAATGCACTGTTCACGAGGGGAGAAATCAAGGAAGGGTAATGCGAAGAAATGTAAGAGGACCTGTAAGAATTGGAGACACCTTAATGTTAAGAGAAACTGAGATAGAAGCAAGAAGAATTAAATCAAGTGTTACAAAAGGGAGTTATGCATGATAACCCACTATAATTTAAATAAATTACATGGAGAAATTTATTATGAGTACTGATGATTGTTGCACAAAAAATGAGCAAAGTCCTGAGGAATTTGTAGCAGGCATTTTAAAAACACCTTTAAGAACATGTTCACCCGAGATTTTTGAATTTTTTCCTTCTGAAAATGGAGAATCTTATCTTGTTTATGTAGAAAGGAGAGAAAAGCAAGGGGTGTTC
>PCXM01000021.1:4019-5926 GCA_002771075.1 Candidatus Zambryskibacteria bacterium CG10_big_fil_rev_8_21_14_0_10_34_34 | reverse complement strand
GTTCATAAAGGTCTTTCTCTTGTTAAAAACGACGGAATAGTAAATTATTTATGCTCGTCAAAATGCAGGAAGAATATGTTAATGAAGAGGAGAAAAGTCAGGTGGATTAGCAAAGGGAAGAAAGAAAAGTAGTATTTAATTATCAAGTATCTGAACCAAACATTTATAAAGATTAATCTTAATCCATGCTTATGGATAACGATAACCCAATAAATCAATATTCAATACCAATAAACGTGGAGAAGACTAATCTGTCTACTATTTATACATTTAATCCTAGTGATTCAAATAAAGGAAGATTGTTTATGCCTGTTTATAATAAAGAATTACCATTAAAGTTTAAAACAGGATTTGTTTATGTAGTAAAATTTTTTGAGAGAGACAATACAGCAGGGAACCACTATCATGAAATAAAAAAAGAACTTCTGATTCCGTTATCGGGAGAGTTTAAGGTACATTTAGAAGACATTACAACAAAGGAGAAAGAAGAAAGAATTTTCCTTAGTTCTGAAGACAAGGCAATGTATATTAAACCCCTTGTTGCTCATAGGGTTATTTCCAAAGAAGACACAGGACTTTTATTAGTTTTAGCATCAATTCCAAGTATGCCCAACGATGAAATTAGGTATATGGGTGGTTGAATCACTATTTTTTTAGTCAAGTTAATTTTAAAATAATTTTACACTACTTCGTCATAAATTCCAAAGTATAGGAAAGTCAGATGGATTATTATAAAAAAGATTACTTTATTAATTCTGGATTTTTTCTTCCAATAAATATATTTTCTTTGTGTATATTACTTCCGTAATTTCCACGATGTTTTTGTAATAATAATTTAAGTGTTGCTCCGTCTGAAGTTACCAGTATTCTTCCTTGTTTTTTTATTATTCTATTTGCTTCTCTATAAAATTTATCAATAAATTCGCCATCAGAATCAGAGCCTAACATAAAACAAGTAATCATATCATAGGTATTATCAGGAGTATCTTCCATAAGTTTTAAACCATTTCCTTGAACAATTTTTTCAAGAGGAAGAATATTTAACCTTTTCAGTTCTTGGATGGAGTCTGACAAATCTACTCCCGCAACCTCAGCACCATTTTGGTGTAAAAAATAAGTGCTTCCCCCAACCCCACACCCAAAATCCAACACTTTTCCTTTGTGGTGTAATGGTGCTAATTTTTTTTCCTTAGAGGCGAGATAAATTGTTTTTTGTGAAATTCCCGCACCATATTTCTGAAGAGAATTCGCGTTTTGATATTTTTCAAGTTCAGGATCCATTAAGGTGATTCCAAATTCCCTTGCTTTTGAAGGTTTAACTTCAAGATGTTGCTCTGGGATATGAAACACTGGGGTTTCTCCACTAAAACCAAGGTGTGCTTCAAGGCTAATTTGTGAATCATCATGATTATAACAACATGGAACGGGAGAAGGTTCTCCAAATGGATAAATAAGATTTTCATTTAGTTTAAACTTTCCTCTATTGCAAGCAATTACTCCACATAAAAGATTTTTCTCCATAAAGACATAGATTAGACAATCTAATGGAATATCCTCCTTTCCATACATGTGAACAGGCCCGCTATCAGCATGGCAAAAAAGCACATTTTAATCTCTCAGCGTTAAATCTATAGGGGATCCGTATAAATCAAAAACGTTTTTAACTAAAAAATTATTTACACGTAAAAAAAGTGGCCTATCTGGAATTTCAATGCCCCCTTTCTCTAAATCTTCCCCTGTAAATAATCTAAATAATTCTGATAAATTTTTTGTTTCCATATCTGATGGAAATAATTAAGATATTTAAACCCTTCGGTTCATTACCCTTATTAAATAGTAATTTTTATTGTAATTAATTACTGTATCAATTAAAAATAATTTTCACCCGCATAACTTATTTTTCATTT
>PCXM01000021.1:3565-4010 GCA_002771075.1 Candidatus Zambryskibacteria bacterium CG10_big_fil_rev_8_21_14_0_10_34_34 | reverse complement strand
AATTTGAAATTGCAGCCCCAGTAACATTTTCACTTAAAAGTCTAACTAAAAAAACTCCAGTTAACACTAATAAAATCATAACTAAAATCAAAATCCTTGTTTTTTTCATAAAAAAACATAGAAAGAGGGTTTAAATGTTTTTTGTTAAACATAATTAAAATATTTTTTCAAAGGTTGCAAAGCAATTCTTGACCATTCTTCAGCCTCAACACCAGAAGTCAAACATAATTCTTCCAGTTCAGATAATTTTTTTGCAACGACAATTGTTGATTCTTTATTGGGCTTGACTTCTTTTGCGTCTGTATCAAGGAGATACAAAATCCCAAAATGAACTCTTCCAATACTAACTCGCTCAACTTTTGTATCTTCATCTCTTTGAGCATCATCATTGATATATCCAAGAATATTCAAAGAATTTATTTTCCCATTTATTTCTAACTCTTCG
>PCXM01000021.1:0-3556 GCA_002771075.1 Candidatus Zambryskibacteria bacterium CG10_big_fil_rev_8_21_14_0_10_34_34 | reverse complement strand
CAACATACTTTCTCTTATAGGATTTCCATTTTCAATATCAAAAGGTTCAATATGCCCTCCAAAACCCCAAGACCACTTTCCCTGCAATCTTTTTTCAGAATAATCTCCAGATTTGGATGAACGCTGGTATGCAAAAACAATTCCTTTGTCAAGGTTCGCAACAATAACATAACAAATAGGCTGTTTGAAATCAGGATTCATTTCAGCATTTCCCATAGGATGATTTGCAGGCTCGTCAGTTGAACCTCTTCTCATAACTTCCATATTTTCCAAAATTATTGATTCATAATTAACTCCGTTTGCAGGTCTAAATCCTTCAAAAAAGTCTTCTCCAAAGAGGACGTCTTTTCTAACAACGATTATTTTTTGATTTGCTTTTGACATTTAAGAAGCTCCACACCCTCTAGGGTCTTCCCCCCCGCATCGATCACATTTCTCCACACAATTGTTTTTTTTGAACATTGGACCAGAACATGTCGCACAAAAACCTGATTCCTCTAATTCTTCTTCATCAGAATTCCCCCCTGTTTTAATAATTGGTCTGCTAGGAATTTCCGTTTCTTTATGCCCATTTTCATTTCCATTAGATTCTTCAGTCAAAAATTCTTTTTCCAAAAAACCAAAGATGTAATCTACTAATGAATCTGCTGTTTTAATATCTGGGTGACCTTCCCAGACCATTCCGCTCGGTTCAAATCTCTGATGCCTGAATTTTTTGACAAGGTTTTTTAACGGAACTCCATACTGGAGATTGAGTGAAATTGAAGTTGCAAAAGCATCAGTCAAACCACCGACGGTGCTGCCTTCTTTACTCATATTAATAAATACTTCTCCTGGTGTGCCGTCGTCATACAATCCCACATGGACATATCCTTCATGACCACTTATATCAAATTTATGCCTTATTGATTTTGCAGTCGTTGGTAATTTTCTTCTTACTGGATTAGTTACGGCCCCCTCTAATTTACTTTCTTTATCTTTCCTGAAACTCAAAACCTGAACCCCTTTACTACCGTCTCTGTATATTGCGATAGATTTCAAACCCTTTTTCCAACCCATCATATATGTATCCTCAACGTCTTTTTCTGTGGCTTCTGCAGGCATATTTACTGTTTTTGAAATAGCTCCCGAAAGGAAAGGCTGAACTGCTGCCATCATATTTATATGGCCTTCAAAAGAAATTGACCTCGTCGCCCATTCTGGTTTATTTGATGTATCAAAAATGGCAAGATGTTCTTCTCTTACATGTGGTGCACCTTCCATAGTCTCATATCCATCAAGATGCTCAACAATTTCCTTTATCTGAGATGGTTTGTATCCTGCCCTCACTAAATCCTCTTCACCGTTTTCAATCTTTACTTTTTCGTCCCTTATTTTTGCAACCAATCCAAAGTCCTCTTCTCTTAAGTGAGGAGTTCCTTCAATTTCCTGGTGACCTGCAATATATTCTTTAACATCTTTGATTTGTTCTTCAGTATATCCTAAATTTTTCAAAACGGGTTCAACCATTCCGTTCACTCTTCTTAAAACACCTGCATTGTCTGCAAGCAGTTTTGTTTGAACTAATCCAATTTCGGGTTCAACACCGAGAGTATCACAATCCATGAAAAATCCAATTGTTCCTGTCGGCGCAAGAACTGTCGCCTGAGCATTTCTAAAACCATATTTATTTCCTTTTTCAATAACTCTCTCCCATGTAGTATAGGCTTCGTCCAGTATATTTTCTAAACCTTCTGGCAGTGCTTTTCTGTCTATATTGTCTAGAGCTTTTCTATGCATATCCATAACTTTCAACATAGGTTCCCTATTTTTTTCAAATTCTTCGAAAGGCCCAATTTTCTCAGCCATTTCTGAAGAAGTCTCATAAACCACTCCTGTTTGTAAGGCTGTGATTGATGCAGCTACTGCTCTCGCTTCTGGAGAGTCATAAGGCATTCCTAAAGACATTAACAAAGAACCCAGATTCGCGTAACCCTGTCCTAAGTTTCTCAATCTATGAGAATTTCTTGCGATAGCTTCCGTAGGATAACTAGAGTTATCAAATTCTAAATCCTGTGCTATCGTGGTAGTCCTAACAGCCTGTCTGAAATCTTCCACCTGAAAATTTCTTCCACCAAGGAATTTCATTAAATTAAGAGAAGCCAAATTACACGAACTATCATCAACATGCATATATTCTGAACAAGGATTGGAAGCGTTTATCGGAGCAGTGTTTGGTGTTGTGTGCCATTTGTTAATTGTGTCATGATATTGTATTCCAGGGTCTCCCGATGCATGGGCCGCTTTTGCCATGGCTGTGAAAAGTTCTTTCGCTCTGTACTGGGGCATATCGTCAATCATATCTTTGTTATGAACAGGCACGGTTTGCCAAATTCCATCTATTTCAACGGCCATCATAAAATCATCGGTAACCCTGACAGAAATGTTCGTGTTTTGATAGTTAACACTTTCTTGAGCTTCAACAGCACTAATTCCTGCAGCCCTTAAGATGCGGATTTTTTCTTCTTCTCTCATTTTTGAGTTTATGAAATCCAGAATATCAGGGTGACTTATGTTAAGGATATCCATTTTTGCAGCTCTTCGTGTCTTACCGCCTGACTTAACAATTCCTGCAACTTTGTCATAGAAGGCCCAATAAGCCAAAGGTCCAGAAGGCTTTCCACCTCCAGATAATCTTTCTCTTGAAGATCTTAACGTAGAGAGATTTGTTCCCGTGCCGGAACCATATTTGAATAACAGTGCTTCCCTCGTTGCCAAATCCATTATATCTTCCATAGTATCTTTGACGCTTTGTATGAAGCATGCCGATGTCTGGGGATAATGCCTATCCATTCCAACAGGCAATCTCTTAACGCTCCCTTCTACAGATTCGTCAACAATATAAGCCGTTTTTTGATCCTTTGAACCATTTCCTGCAATTCGGTGGGTGCCAACATTAAACCAGACAGGAGAGTTAAAGGCCATTCTTTGGTCAAGATGTAGGAACGCCAGTTCGTCTCTAAAAACTTCAGATTCTTCTGGAGAATTAAAGTATTCTTGCCTTACTGACCACTCTGAGATATATCCGCTAACCCTGCCAACCAAATCTTTTATTGAATTCTCTCTCTGGGGTGTTCCTTTTTCCCCGTAAAAATATTTTGAAGCAACAATTTTTTTCGCTAGACCACTCCAAGCAATAGGAAATTCAGCACCTTTTTGAACAAAAGTCACTTTTCCAGAATCGTCAGCAATTCCCACATCTTCACGAACGTAATCGAAATCATCGTAAACGTTTTGCCCTGCTTTTGTAAAGTATCTTGGAAATTCTAATCTTTCTACCATCTACCTCAACCCTCCAATCTCTTTTTTAAAATCATTTATATCCTGAAAATTTCTGTAAACTGATGCAAACCTGATATATGCCACATTATCTATTCTTTTTAATTTTTTCATAACTAACTCACCTATCACAGAACTTCTAATTTCTTTTTTTCCTTTTTTCCTTAGTTGTTCATCAATTTCATTAATCATTTTATCAATTTTTTCTTTTGAAATGGGTCTTTTTTCAAATGCTCTA
>PCXM01000029.1:16968-17192 GCA_002771075.1 Candidatus Zambryskibacteria bacterium CG10_big_fil_rev_8_21_14_0_10_34_34 | reverse complement strand
ATAAAAATTTTTCTATCTCTTTTTCTATCAAATTTATTTTGGTGGTAATCTTCTCGGCTTCGTTTATGGTAAACCATTTTATATTTTTATCGCGTTTAAACCAAGTTGTTTGACGTTTGGCGTATTGCCAAGTTTTTTCTGCCATCTCTTTTTTTAAGCTAAACATGTCAAGGTTGAACCTTGACATTTTTTTCCTAAGGGGTCCCCTTAGGAAGTTGGCAACT
>PCXM01000029.1:160-16954 GCA_002771075.1 Candidatus Zambryskibacteria bacterium CG10_big_fil_rev_8_21_14_0_10_34_34 | reverse complement strand
TTAATTCTTTTTCTTCTATTTTTATCCCTATTTTCAAAACTTCATATTTCGTATCTCGTAACTCGTACTTCGGGACTCTGCCGATTACTTCACATATCTCAATTGCTCTCACCAATCTTCTTCCATTTTTGGCATCTATATTTTTGGCTCTTTCTGGGTCTAGTTTTTTTAATATTTTAAATAACTCTGTCACTGATTTTTTTTCTAATTGAGCTCGAAGTTTTTCATTTGGTGGCACTTCGGCAAGTTGTTTTTCACCAAGCAAAGCGTCAATATAAAATCCAGTGCCACCACAAACAATAGGTATTTTGCTTCTACCAACAATTTGCGCGATCACATTAGATGTTAATATTACAAAATCAGAAGCATTAAATTTTTTTTTGGGAGAGATTACATCAAGTAAATGATGTTTAATTCCCCGCATTTCTTTTTTAGTAATTTTACCTGTGCCAATATCCAGTCCTTTATAGACTTGTCGCGAGTCAGCAGAAATAACTTCCCCATTAAATTTTCTGGCAAGCTCTACGGCAATATCACTTTTACCGCTAGCAGTTGGTCCAAGGATTACAATAACTTTTGGTTTATTATTTTTCTCTAACATAAATAAATCTCGGTCCTTTATAAATTCCTCTTTTTATTTTGTCTTGCATTGTGCCCTAATTCTACACTTTGCTCGAACTTTTTTCGAGAAGAAGGAAGTGGAGAAAATGTGAACAACTCGCACGCTCCGCGCGCGTGGTGATGTGTATATTTTCATACGCTCCATACGCCACTAAATTCTAAAGAATGAATTCCACTCACGGCTCGCAAAGCCTCGCCGTTCTGCCCCTCGCCCTCACCCGCAAATGCAATCATTCTTCTTTTTTGGCGGGGGTGTTTTTAGAAATGGTATGAAGCGGATGAGGGCTCGGGTCAGACTTCTTCTAAGGAAGAAGTAAGCGGAATTCAAAAACCAAAAGCCAAACGGCTCAAATGGCAGGAAATGAGCCGTTTGGAAAAAACAGAAGAAAAAATTGTGCCTCTGTCATTTCTCTTTATTAGCATTGGCTGGGGAAGCACACCCTCGGACATTCGTCCTCGGGCATTTCCGCTATGGCTACTCGCGCCTAGATTTCTTGGTGCGGTGCTTTTCCTCGCAACTCGCCCCTGCTGGGGCGTGCTCGGGCACCGACTCCTTTTGGGGAGAGGAAGGAATCCTCTCCCCAGCTTCGGGCTCCTCCTCGCAGTGAGCTATTACTTTTTCAGTTCTTTCTTGAGTATAGTTTTAGTTTGTATTTCTTCTCTTCGATTGGAGTGCCTTCGGAGTCCGCCCTCGCACAACCCCCATCCACATTTTCATCTCCGAGTTTATTTCAAGATTTTATATTTCTGTGACTTCGTTCGGGACGGCGCTCATATTCAGCCACGCCATAGCGGAAATGTCCGAGGCTCGAATTCTTGTGTCCTTGCCTCACCCACCCGTGCGCGGACACTTTCTGCTCTTGGGGCAAAAAAGGAAAGAGCAGAAAACTCCCAAAAACCAAAATCATATTTTTTCGTACATTACTCCTTTTCCAGTTTTACCAACTTGCTTAATTTTTCCTTCTTTTTCCAGAGTTTCGAGATATCTTGTAGCGGTTGCATCAGAGACATGCAAAAGTTTTTCCACTTCGTCGTTTGTGAGATTTGTTTGCTTCGCAAACAAATCTAAAATTGCATCAATTTTCTTTCTCTTTTTCTCCTGCCGAGTTTGGTTAGCTAGTTTTAGGTTTTCTCCCCGCTTTTTTGTTTTTATTTCTTCTGCCATATCTATCGGCTCATTTCCTGCCATTTGAGCCGTTGGCTCCATGACTTCGGTGATCGTTACGTCATTTCTGTGTTTTTCTATGTTGACATTAGGATTACTTGGGTCTACTGTGATTTCAGGGCTAGGAGCCTCATTTAACGGCTCATTTGCGGAAATACCATCTTTGACCGGAATGGCACTCTCGGAGTTAGGTAGAGTTTCTGTTGGCTCAGGTGGCACTTCGTTGGAGTCAGAATTTATCGCAGGAATTGGTGCATTAACTTTAGGCTCTTGGAGGCTCTCTGGAACAAAGCTTGCTTCAGAATTTTGATTTTCTGGTGGGGGAGGTTCGGGTTGTGTAGTTTCATCTGCTGGCATGAATATATTCTAGCAAATATGATAGTATTTTTACATGAAAGATTTTGATAATTGGAACAAGGAGAAAAAGCAAGTTAACAAAAAAAATTGTCGAGGAGGCTATTTTTTTTATTATTTAATTTTAGTTAAAGTAATCGTTACGCTTGTTCCAATATCCATTGTTGGGGTGCCAAGTCTTACGGATTGGCCGACTTGCAGATTTAATTCCCCACCCCTATTATCTTCTTTCAAATTTACTGTCCCGCTTTTACTACTTATGACAAGACCCTTATAAACCACCCTCACTTGATTTGAATCCAAGATATTAAATTTGACTGTATAAAAATCATATTCGGGCAATCCCAAAATTTTAGGATTAACAATAAGAATTTCCTTATTAGGAACAACAAACTCAAAACTTTTGCCATCAGGCTGCTCTTTTGTTCACCCTGACTATCGGTGAATATCAAATTTTATTTCGGTTTTCATATTTTTTGTTATTTATAACTAAATTCCAGCTGTGTTTATAAGCTCAATAAAACCATCCTCTTTTTCTGGGGTTATTGCTTGAAACATCTCAGTCATCCAGTTATCTAGCCCGGTATCTTTGATATAATTTTCTCTTGCATACTGTAAATGCTGTTTTGTAAATTTTTGACTTCCACTCATACCAAAATAATTTTTCATTTGAGACATGCGTTCTGCTAGTTCATTAGGACTAAAAATTTTTCCTAAGATTATATACTCTACTTTTTCATCATTGAAATCTTTTAGTTTTCCAAATTTTTGCCGTAAAGTTTTCGCGTCAATTGAAACAGCTTTTGGATCAAAACCTTTTGAAAAATATTGAAAAAAAAGTTCATCCTGGATCTCTCCAGAGTAATTTCTCACAAAGTGTCCTTTTTCATGAGCTTCTACTATAGATAGTTGTTTAGTTGAAAGTTTTCCAATACCTGGGAATTCCCAGGCCGAATCCATGGTATTGCTCTCGGGTTCTTTTCCTGTAAAAGTAATATTTGTAATCTTCTCAATTTCGCTGACATGTTCATCGTATTGTTTTGCAATTTCTTCCATACTTGGAACAATGGCTGGATGTGACACTTCTTCACCATTTTCATCGATTGGAACAGTGTTGATTTCTTTTCCAGACGCAGCCCGTATCTCGTATACTTTATGAAGAGTTGCGATTACTTGAGATTTAATAACTGGATCTTTGAACCTACTTACCAAAACAAGAGATTCATTACCCTCGTACGGTGAAAGAAATTCAATGTTTGATAATGATTCCATCCCCATATTATTAAAAAATTAGCTTATAAATTTATTGTATCTATTATACAATAATAAACACTTATGGGATATTGAGCGTGAAATATATCTGACTAAAAAAGACAACTTGATGCGCCAAAAACTCTCGCTTCAAGACAAATTTTCATCTGCCCGACACGAGAGAAAGAATTGGGTCGAACCCCTGCGGAAATGGATTTTGGATTCAAAACGTGCGGGTTTCTTGGCGTCCGGAGAAAATCTCCATGAGATGAGAGATTTTCTTCGTTCCTTCGGAACGAACCCCGCTCTAAAAGACAAAACTATTTCGATCTCATTTTGCCCACCCTCCGAATTTGCCCGAAATCAAAAGACCAAATCAATTCTTTCACCCTTTACCGCGCCTTCGGCGCGAGAAAATTTTAACCTCTCCAAATCGGAAGTTTCTGTTTGTGCCGCGGGAGAGACTTGAACTCTCACCCCTTGCGAGACACGATTTTGAGTCGTGCGCGTCTACCATTCCGCCACCGCGGCATTACCTTGCCAAATTTGTATAAAGGCAATATATAAAATATAACCTAAATATCCACTTAAATCAAAATACCCATCATCTTTTGTTTTTGGACGAGATAATGTAAAATATAATTATGTCTAATACATCAAATTTTTATCAAAACTCAATATTTTGGGTAGAACTGGATAAAATAAAACCAAATCCTTTTCAACCGCGTCGCGAATTTGATGAAGATGCTCTAAGAGCTTTAGCGGACTCTATCAAGCAGTATGGAGTGCTTCAGGCATTGGTAGTTACTCGAAAGGAGTTTGAAAGAGATGACGGTTTGGGAGTAGAATATGAGCTTATAGCAGGCGAGCGTCGTTTGCGAGCTGCCAAAATTGCCGGACTTTCTCAAGTGCCGGTCATTATTCGAACAGGTGAGGGTAATGAAAATGCCGATGATTTAATGAAATTAGAGCTAGCTATCATTGAAAATGTACAAAGAGAAGATCTTAATCCAGTAGAAAGAGCCAGAGCTTTTAAAAAGTTAACAGAAAAATTTGGATTTAAGCATCATCAAGTGGCTCAAAAGATTGGCAAGAGCAGGGTTTATGTCAGCAATTCTTTGCGTATTTTAGATTTACCAGAAGATATGCTCAATGCTTTATCTGAAGGGAAGATAAATGAAGGACACACGAGACCTCTTCTTATGCTTATAGAAAGACCAGAAGAACAAAAGGTTCTCTTTAAAGATATTATCTTGTACAAAATGAATGTTCGTGATGCTGAACAAGCCGCTCGCAAAATCGCCATAGAAAGAGTTCGAAAATTTGATTCTCATCTGGACCCAGAAATTTGTTCTTTAGAAGAAAAGTTTACTGAAAGTTTGGGTACTAGAGTAAAAATTGAAAAGAAAGAAAAGGGGGGCAAATTGATGATAGATTTTTTCTCAAATGATGATTTGGTAGATATTTTGAATATGCTCAAAAACAATAGTCAGGAGCAAATAGCAAGTAATCAAGAAATAGAAAAACAAGAAGTGAGTCTTGACGATAGGACTCCTGAAGAAATAAAAAAAGAAGAGGATATCCCAATAGATGAAGACCTTTACTCAATCAAAAATTTTAGTCTTTAAGTATTGTTTTTGATATGTTTTTTGGCCAAAGAAGTTTTGGTATATTCTAACCACTTACGGTTTGGTTTAGCTGATTTTTTGGTAATAACTTCTATTATTTCTCTATCTTTGAGAATGCTATTGATGGCAGAAAGTTTGCCATCTATTTTTACTCCTGCCATTTTGTTTCCAATATCGGAGTGTATACTGTAAGCAAAATCAATAGCCGAAGCTCCTACTGGCAAGTCAATCACATCTCCTTTGGGAGTAAAGACAAAAATTCTCTGACTTAAGAAATTTTTCTTTATTTCATTTACAGAATAATTGAGCATTGTCTGTATCCACGGCATTATTTCTTTTTTGTTTTTTCCATCAGATTTATATAGAGAGTGAGCGGCTATGCCATACTCTGCTTCTTTATGCATTTCTTCTGTTCGTATTTGTATTTCTACTAAGTCGCCATTACCAGTAAAAACTGTGGTATGTAGACTTTGGTAGCCATTTTGTTTTGGGAAAGCGATGTAGTCTTTTATTTTGCCTGGTTGAGGTTTCCAAACAGAGTGAATGATACCAAGAGCTCTATAACAATCTTCAGTTTTTGCTACCATTAGTCTCATAGCCAAGATATCATTTATTTTTTCAATATCTTTTTTATATTTTAGATATTTTTTATAAAGACTATAAATAGTTTTAACTCTGTAATCAGAATGAAAATTAGTAAGACCCGAATCTGCCAATTCTTTAGAAACTTTTTTTCTAAATTTTTCCAAACTTTCTAATCTTTCATCATGGCTTTCTTTCAAAAGTGAAGATATTTCATCAAAACCTTCTTTGTCAACAAAAGGAAAGGCCAAATCTTCAAGTCTTCTTGATAGCTTCCTGATACCCAATCTATAAGCGATTGGTACATATATTTCTAAGGTTTCTCTAGCAATACGTTCTTGTTTTTCTTTTGGTACAAAAGAAAGAGTCTCCATATTATGAAGTCGGTCACAAAACTTGACTATCAATACTCGCAAATCTTTAGAAGTAGCAAAAAGTAGTTTACGCAAAGCTTCATTATAACGATCTGCTCCGTGGTATCGTAAATTACCAATCTTGGATACTCCTTCAACTATAAATAAAATTTCTTTTCCAAATTCTTTTTCTATTGTTTCTGGCTTTGTATCAGTATCTTCTAAAACGTCATGCAAAAAACCAGAAGAGATTGATACCGCATCCATATCAAGTTCGGCGATATTTTTGGCAGTTTCAAACAAGTGGTTGAAATACGGTTCACCACTATTTCTTTTTTGACCTTGATGTGCCATTTTGGCAAATTGGTAAGCTTTTCTGATGAGCTCTTTTTCTTCTTTGGTTGTTTTTTTTAGAGTGGCGATTATTTTTTCTACATCATTTTCCATTTTATTATAATCTTTTATTTATTTTTGCAAGTTATTTTGGTTTCTTTTTCCAACCACGGCGACCGACTTTTTTGGGCTCTTTCAATATTTCTATAGCTCTCTCTAGGGTGATAGCATAAACATTATCTTCTTTAAGTGAACGAAAATCTTTTTGATGAACTATATATGGTCCAAATCTGCCAACATTGGCTGAAATCATTTCTCCAGTTTCCGGATATGACCCGAGCTCTCTTGGTAAGCTAAGCAATTTAAGAGCTTGTTCTAACGTAATAGAATTTGGGTCAATGTTTTTTGATATACTCGCTCTCTTTGGTTTTTCCCTCTTAACTTTCCCTTCTCCTTTTTTACTTGTGCTTTTTGACTTTTTATTTTCAACTGCTCCTAGTTGAATATATGGACCAAATCTACCATCCATTACAAATACTGGCAATTTTGTTTCTGGATCAGTACCTAAAGCTTCTGCCTCTTTTATTTCACTGCCATCAATATTTCTCATACCAGAACATTCTGGAAATTTATCACAACTTAAAAATTTACCTCCTCTACCGAGTTTAATAACCATGCCAGAATGACAAAGTGGGCATTTTAATTTTGGGTCAGCGTTACCCAAAGTAGTTAGTTTGGCGGTCTTTTCTTTATCTTTGATTTCTTTCAAGAAAGGTTTATAAAATTCTCGCAAGGTTGGTTCGTATTTTCTTTTTCCGAGAGCTATATCGTCTAATTCATCTTCCATTTCTGCAGTAAATGTGTCGCTTATATATTCTTCAAAGTTATTTTCTAGAAATGTAGAAACAATATCTCCAGTATCAGTTGGTTTTAAGGTTTTGCCATCTTTTTCTACATATTCTCTTTCTATTATGGTGTTTATAGTAGAAGCATAAGTTGAAGGTCTACCGATACCTCTTTTTTCTAGTTCTTTAATGAGTCCTGCCTCGCTATATCTGTTTGGTGGTTCTGTTTGTTTTTCTAATTTTTCAATATTAAGTAAATTTAAATCATCATTTTGTTTTAATTTTGGAAGAATCACATCTTCTCCTTTTGCTCTACTGTCGCAAAGAAGCCAACCATCCTCTAAAACTCTAGAGCCATTTGCAGAAAAATTTGGAATTGTAGCAATGTCAAAGTCAGACTTTGACATTGCTATGACTTTTGACACGATTTTTGTTCTCATTACTTTTGCATCTTTCATTTGACTACTTACAGATCTTTCCCAAATCAATTTGTATAATCTTTTTTGGTCTTCGCTGTGGCCTATATTTTCTTTTTCAAAATGAGTTGGTCTGATTGCTTCGTGGGCTTCTTGTGCATTTTTGGATTTTGTTTTAAATACTCTTGTTTGGTGCAAATTTGCTCCGTATTTTTTTGAAACTATTTGTTTAATCTGAAGAAGAGCGCTCTCTGCCATTGTTGCACTGTCGGTACGCATATAAGTGATATGTCCTACTTCATAAAGTTTTTGAGCAGTCATCATTGTTCTTTTTGGTGAAAAACCAAGTCTTGTGCTTGCGGTTTGTTGGAGTGTGGATGTGGTAAATGGAGCTCTGGGACTTCTTTTTGTTTCTGTTTCTACAACGTCAAAAACTTTCCATTTTCCATTTTTTGCCGCATCATAAATTTTGTCTGCTTCTTTTTTTGTTTTTGGTTGCTCTTCACAAAAAGCAATGAAACTGTCAAAGTCAGACTTTGACAGTTTTGCAGAAATAACAAAAAAGGTCTCTGGTTTAAAAGCTCTGATTTCTCTTTCTCTTTCCATTAAAATTCGAAGGGCGGGGGATTGCACTCGACCAGCTGAAAGTCCGTATCGCACTTTTTTCCATATAAGACCCGACAAGTCATATCCAACTAGTCTGTCCAAAACCCTTCTTGCTTCTTGAGCTTTTCTTAAATTTTGGTCTATATCTCTTGGGTGCTTCAACGCCTCTTCAATAGCTTCTTTAGTTATCTCGTGATAACTAACTCTTTTAATCCTTAAATCTTTAATCTTCAATTTTTTGATCTCTTCAGCTAAATGCCAAGCGATGGCTTCACCCTCACGATCGGGGTCGGTTGCTAGCAATATTTCGTCGGCTTTTTTGGCCAACTGTTTTATTTCAGTCACCACTCTTTCTTTACCTTTTGAAATTTCATAATGGGGGATAAAACCACCATCTATATCAATGGCTTTTTTGTTTGATTTTGGTAAATCGCGAATATGGCCGACGCTAGCGACGACTTCATAATCACTGCCTATATATTTGCCAATGGTTTTTGCTTTGGCAGGGGATTCTACAATCAGTAATTTCATTTTTATACGAAAATTATGCGAAAGCTACCTGCCCGCAATGCTCTCGCATATACGAGGCAGGCGGGCGAAAGGCTACGAAAACTGAATAATAAGATAAGAATAAGTTATAAAAACAAAAAAAGCAAAATTTGTAAACAAAACGTCAAGGTTCAACCTTGACACTTTTTATAAAAAGGTAAAGGCACGATCTTGCGATCGCGCCCGTAAAGAAGAACAGCGCCACAGTCTTTGACACTATTCTTTTGGAGGCCTCAGATAAGGTTCTAGCAACATTAGTATCAGGGCGATGATTGCCCCTAGGGCGAAAACTATTCGCCATATGGTTTTATGTTCCATGCTAATACCTCCCCGATCCTAATGTTCTTAGGAGATATTTCTTTTCCTCTTCTGTGGCTACTTTTCTTTCTTTATGTAGCCAAATAAGAAAAGCCATTCCTCCCGTGAGGATATTCAAGACGACATAATACAAAAGTCGTCCGAAAACTTTCCATGTCCACTCCATTTCTACCTCCTTTTTATTTAACCACCGAGAACTTCTATTTATAAGTAAACAACAATCAAAGATTATTGTAAAGTGTCAAGGTTGAACCTTGACACTTTTTAAGAAAGGCGAATTTCGCCGAGGGATTCGCGGATTAGGCCTTTGAGTTCCAAAAGTGAGAGCAAAGTCTGAGCTTCGCCGACTGTGATTTGGTATTCGCTTTGGGCTTGCCTCAAAATTTTATCTCGTGCCAAAGGTTCAATCAAAAGTTTTATGATTTGCATTTCTCTTTCTGAGCAGTCAAAATATTTTTCTTCATTATTTTCATTTTCACCATTTCCAATTTTTTCTAAATGGAGTGCTTCTAAAATATCATCGCTATCACGGATAGGTGTGGCTCCAAGTCGGATGAGCATATGAGGTCCTTGACTTGTGGTATTAAAAATACTGCCGGGCAAGGCCAAAACATCGCGGTTGTATTCGGTGGCCAGTCTGGCAGTGATGAGTGTGCCTGACTTTTGTTCGGCTTCTATGACTAAAGTGGCATGACTCATTCCCGCCATAATGCGATTTCTTTGAGGAAAACTCCATTGAGTAGCTTTAAATTCTGGTTCAAATTCATTCATCATCATTCCGCCTTTTTCAATAATCTCTATTGCTAAGTGAGTATGAGATTGAGGATGTAAAACTTCAAGCGAAAGTCCAGAACCGGGGATGGCGATAGTAGGAAGGTTGTTTTTAAGAGCTACTCGATGAGCGATAGAGTCTATACCTAAAGCCAAACCAGAAACAATGGTAATCGGGTAGCCACGCAAACTCTCTATTAAAGTCTCAACCGCTTCTCGTCCATAATTCGTATTTTTGCGCGCTCCCACGACACAAAGAAGTTTCCGAGACCAATCTGCCACTTTGCCAACATAAAAAAGCTTATTTGGAAGCTGATTGATTCCCTCCAAAAGAGGTGGCCAATCGGCTTTTTTCAAAATATCTATTTTATAAGACATATTTGTTTTTATTATAGCAAATGGTAAGATAAATAACATAGAATTAATATAATTCCTAATTTATCTAATTGATCTAAGTTTAGAAAATTAGAATAAATTAGAGCAATTATAAATTTAAAATTATGTTAGATATTAAGTTTATAAGAGAAAACGCCGATATAGTAAAAGATGCTGCTTTGAAGAAGAAAGTTGAAGTGGATATAGATATGCTTATAAAATTAGATGATGAAAGGCGAGAAGTAATGACAGAAGTTGAAAAAGAAAGAAGTGAACAAAATCAATTCAATAAAAAAATAATAGGAGCATCGTCTCATGAAGAAAGATTAAAAATGATCTCTAAAATGCAAGAACTTAAATCAAAGATTCAAACTAAGGAAGAAAAATTGAAAGAAGTTACGAAAAAATGGTTTATTCTGATGATGAAAGTGCCAAATATTCCTTCACCCGATACTCCAATTGGACCTGATGAAAGTGGCAACAAGATTATTCGAGAGTGGGGGGAAAAACCAAAATTTGATTTTACACCAAAAACTCACGGAGATTTGGGAAAAGAACTTGGCATAATCAATATAGAAAAAGCAGCAGAAGTTTCTGGCTCCAGATTTTCTTATATATTGGGTGATTTGGTCTTGCTTCAAATTGGACTTTTAAATTTCGTATTTAGGTTTTTAACTAATGAAGAAACTCTTAAAACTATAGCCAAAGAGGCAAATTTGGAAGTTTCCACTAAACCTTTTATTCCGGTATTACCTCCAATTATGATGAAATCTACAGTGATGAATAAAATGGGTAGGTTGCAACCGATTGATGAACGTTATTATTTTGAGAAAGATGATATGGTTTTTATCGGTAGTGCCGAACATACACTGGGTCCTTTGCATATGGGTGAAATTTTACAAGAAGATGATTTACCAAAAAGATACGTGGGATATTCAGTAGCTTTGAGAAGAGAAGCTGGTACTTATGGTAAAGATATGAAAGGTATATTGCGCCAACACCAATTTGATAAAATAGAAATGGAAACTTTTTCTTTGCCAGAAAATTCTTATAAAGAGCAAGATTTTATTGTAGCTATTCAGGAACATATTTTAAAACAATTAAAGATTCCTCATCAAACAGTGATGATTTGTACTGGAGATATGGGAGGTCCAGATCATCGCCAGATAGACATAGAGTCTTGGATGCCAGGTCAAGGTGCTTATAAAGAAACCCACACTTCAGATTTAATGCAGGGATTTCAGGCTCGGAGATTGAACACTCGGGTGAAAAGAAAAAATGGCGAAATTGAACATGTCCATATGAATGATGCCACTGCAGTCGCTATGGGTAGAACTTTAATCGCAATCATAGAAAACTATCAACAACCTGACGGCTCTATTGTTATCCCTGAAGTACTTCGTCCTTATATGGGAGGTAAAGAGAAGATTTCTAAAAAATAACCAAGAGCAACCCTTTGGGACCGTGGCAGTTTAAGAGTTATCCTTGGTTATCAAAGATAAAAGTGGATAGGAGGTAATATGAAATAATATGCATAATACCAGATATAAAAGAGCTTCTACTAGGATTGCTAAAAGAAAAAAACTAAAAAAATATCTCGGCGTTTTTTTGATTATAAGTATAGTGGTGGCTATTTTGATTGGTTTTGTTTTTTTGGTTCGAGCAGATTTTTTGCAGGTGAAAAATTTTGAAGTGTCAGGTTCAAAGATGATAGAGACGGAGAGTCTAAAAAATGTTGCAAATGATTTTATCTCTGGTAATAAACTTCTTTTTATTTCAAAATCAAATATTATATTTTTAAATAAAGAAAAGTTAAAGAAGACGCTACTTTCTCAATTTGCCAGATTAGAAAAAGTAGAAATAAATAAAAAGTTTTTTAGTAAAGATGTTGAATTAAAAATAACAGAAAGAAGTCCAGATTTTGTTTGGTGTGCCAAAGAGGGTGAATGTTTTTTTATGACTAAAACTGGTTTTATTTTTGAAAAAATTTTAGATGGGCAAGTTTTATCTGGGCTAGTTTCGTTCCGAGGTCTTTTAGATGGAAGTCCTATCTTCAAAAATTTTGCTACTCCAGAGAAAATGCAAAATTATTCAAGTTTTATTGAGGTGTTAAAAGGTTCGGGAGTTGAAATCTATTCTATCAATATAGAGTCTTCTGATAAGGCAGTAGCTAAGACAGAGATGGGAGATATTTTCTTTAGTCCAGTCGGAAAGGATCTTTTGTTGACAGCTGAAAATACGCTACTTTTGATAAATGAAATAAAAAATAAAAATGCTTCTGCAAGAATAAATTATATTGACGCTCGCTTTGATAATAAATTTTATTACAAATTATACCCATAATTTATTAATATAATCTGTTATAATTAAAGTATGTCTGAAACTTATGAAAGAGATTCATTTTTTGTGGCTTATATCAAATGGCACTATGGTCAGGGTCTAAAGGAATTTTTTGGTGTAATGGGAAATTTTTTGTGGTTTATTGTTCACTTTTTTTCATTTAAGTTGCTTCTCAAAACTTTATTTACTCCTTGGAAAAGATTGGGTGAAAATTATGAGGGCGGTTTTGATTTGGGTGCTTTTGCTTCTTCTGTCATAGTAAATGGTTTGATGAGGACAGTTGGTTTTGTGACTAAAATTATAGTTTTGTCAGTGGGAGTTGTTTCTTATGTTTTGGTGTTAGTTTTTGCTTTCTTTCTTTTTCTTATATGGATTTTAGCCCCCTTTATTCTTATCGGTAGTGTGATACTTTCTGCTACCTTTTTTGTTATTTAATTTTGTATTTTTATATGACTTTTAAAGAACTTAAAAAAATATCAAGACCTCATTATTATCCACTATTTTTAGATAGGTTTTTTCCTAAAATTACTCGCAGTGTTTTAAGAAAAGGGTCGGCTTTGATTGCTTTGGTCTCTTTTGCTCTTTCTTTTGATTCTTTTCCACTTTATTTTGGCAAAGCTGATGGGATGTTTTTTATTTTTGTTTTTATCTACTTAACTCTTTCTTTTTTAGAATTCTTTTATAAATCAATGTCGGGTGAAGGTTTATCAGTCAGGATAAACGAGAACATTATAGATAATAATAAACAAATTGATTATTTACTCTCTGGTCTTTTGTATATTACCAATGATATAGATGTCACTAAAGCTTTGTTTGAAAACAAAGTTACTCTTGAAATTTTTCAACGATTGGGTATTAGGAAAGAAAATATTAAAGATTTTATTTATTCTGACCGTTCATCTATCATAGCTTCATCTTTAAATTTTGGTGATGAGCCGATAAATCTTCTTGATTATATGGAAATAATTTATAATGCAGACAAATCTTTAGAAAGCTTTCTCTCTCAAAATTCTATAAATAAAAAAGAATTTTTGGGAGCTATATCTTGGATAATGAAAAAAGAAAATGAACTTCGCCGAAAAGAAAGATTTTGGAGTAGGGAAAATTTGGGAATAATACCATCTATTGGCACCAGTTGGTCATACGGAGTTGCTACTGATTTGGGTAAATTTGGGGTGCCTTTTGAAAAGACTGTAGATATTTCGTTGTTTGACGTTGAAAACAATTATAGAGAAAGAGAAGTGACTACACTTGAAGGAATACTTGAAAGAAGAAAAGAGGCCAATGCCATCATCATAGATGATGATGAAAAAGTGGCTAGAGATATTGTGGGAAGACTTTTGAAAAAAATTAAATTGGGAGTTTCACTGCCATTTTTGGAACATAAAGATATTATTGAATTAGACGCCAACTCCCTGCTTGCGATATATAAAAATAAAGGTGATTTTGAAGCAGAATTTTTAAAAATATTAAATCAATCTGTTTCCGCTGGAAATGTAATACTTTATATTAGAAATCTTGCTGAATTTTTAAGTAGCAGTAAAAATATTGGCACTAATTTGGGGTCACTTTTGTCTCCCTATCTCAATTCTAATAATCTTCAAGTGATAACTTCGGCTACCAATGCTGATTTTCACTTTTTCATTGAGACTAACTCTGATTTGTTAGGAAAGTTTGAAAGGATTATTCCAGATGTTGCTGGGGTAGAAGCATCGGTTAATGTCCTTCTGGAACAAATGTCTACTATTGAAAAAGAATATGGTTTTATTTTTTCATATCCCGCTATATTGACCCTGGCAGATACTGCTGACCGCTTTGTTACTTATGGAGAAATGCCGGGTAAAGCTATTGATATGATGATAGAAATAGCTCCTTGGGCAGCAGAGAGAAATATAGCAGTGCTAGGAGAAGAAGACGCCCATCTTTTTGTTTCTGAAAAAACAGGTATTGTCTCTGGAACAGTAAAAGAAAAAGAAGCTCAAAAAATGGAACATTTAGAAGAATTATTGCATCGAAGAGTAGTTGGTCAAGAAGAGGCCGTAAATAGTGTTGCAGATAGTATAAGAAGATCTCGCTCGGGCATAAACAATCCTAAGAAAATAATTTCCTCCTTTCTTTTTATTGGCCCGACTGGTGTGGGTAAAACAGAAGTCTCAAAAGCTTTGGCTGAAAGTTTCTTTGGTGATGAAAATAAGATGATTCGTTTTGATATGTCTGAATACAATGGACCAGAAGCAACGTCTCAACTCATTGGTGATTTTACTATGAATAAAAGCGGTCTTTTGGCTACTAAAATAAGAGACAATCCTTATGGTGTGCTTCTCTTAGATGAATTTGAAAAGGCCTCACCTGATGTTTTGGATTTATTTTTACAAATTTTAGATGAAGGTCTCTTTACTGATGCTTTGGGTAGGCAAGTAAATTGTCGTAATCTTATTATTATCGCCACCTCAAACGCTGGCAGTTCTCTTATTTGGGAAACTATCAAATCTGGTAAAAATTTGGCGAGGTCAAAAGATTTAATCATAAACTCAATCATCAAAGATAAAGTATTTCGCCCAGAACTTCTCAATCGTTTTGATGGAGTAATTTTCTTTCATCCTTTGCAAAAAATAGAACTTGAAAGTATTGCTCGGCTTGGTCTCCAAAAGTTGGTTAAAAGATTAAAAGAACAAAGTATTGAATTGGTTATAAATGAAGATGTTATTAATTTTTTGGTGGAGAAGGGGAGTGATCCAGAATTTGGTGGGCGTTCTATAAATAGGGCAATTCAAAATGAAATAGAAAATCTGGTGGCTAAAAAGATAATCAGTGGTGAATCAAAAGCCGGTTCAAAAATTGAAATAAAAAGAGAGGAGTTGGGATAATCAAAAATTAAATAAATTTGCCCCAAAAGGGCAACCCTTGAAATGTCCCTAGTAAAATTCTCCATAGGAAATCTAACTTTAGCTTTTCATGGGTGCTTTCGGAAAATTCAGGCCCGTTGGTTTTTCTATACTTTAACAACCATCGTTTAATTTCCCACCACACGCATAACCAGCCGGGGTATTAAATCTGCTTAAAAATTTGCTTCCTCAACTTCTAGACTCATTAATTCAAGAGCCGTTTCTCGGTTTGGGCATTCCAACAACACACTATCAGGACTGAGATAAAATATCTTTCCTGAAGCCGGATCATGATATACATGGTACCATTCAGGAGAATAGTCTGACTTGCTGGCTACTTCTTCCATAGAACTTGTATTAACTCCATGGGCTTCTTGACATTGATCCTGAATTTCGCTAATTCGCTTGGTTATTTCTCTTTTGCGTTCCAATTTTTTTTCGTATTTTGTTTTTTGCTCCTGTTCTGCCTCAGATGCTTGTTCTCTCAAATATTGGGATGCTCCTTCATTAGTCTTAAATTGTAAAATCTGTTGGTTGCCGTCTACATAGTATGGCGCGGATATCCCGAGTCCATCTTCAGTGCCATACAAACTATATGATTTTTCCGGAGGACCATCATTTTTCATACGCTTTAAAATCACCCGCGTTCCATCTGGTGCAAGAATATACCAATACTTAAACCCTTGAGCGGGGTTAATATGCTCTCGAATAATTTCTCCTAGATCAAAAGCTTCCTTATCTTCAGACTTGTTTGGTTTTAATTTATTCATTTTATAAAAAATTATTTTATCTTTTTAAGCTAGCATATTCAGAAGATAAATTTCAGTAAAGGTCCGCTATGCGAAAATCTTCTTTGAGGTTATTTATAAAACTCAATGCTTTTAAAGTCTCTTCAAAACTTCCTGGTCCCCGCCTCTCAACACCCGAAAAATATTCGCAAATGAGTTTAAAGCTCAAAATTTTGGCTGGTTTTTTTATCGTGGCCATATATCAATTAACTCTCTTATTAAAAATACTCTTATATCACAGTATAACAAATATTAATAGTCATCAAGGGGGTGTTGTGGATATTTGAATGATAGTCGTACCAAAACGATTCCCGGGCACGGAATTTTCTAATAAGGAGACAATCATGATGAACTACACCCGTGGCGCTCCGACGGGGATGTCTGTTGGAGACGTTTTATAGAGTTGAAAAATAGGTCGGCCACGCCGGCGTCGCCCCGCACCCTTTTGTTTTTGGGTGCGGGGCAAAACTTTTATATTATTTTACTATTTTAATAACTCCATCCCTCACTTCGTGTGGACCTCCTTCCTAACCCCTTAAATCCCCCTTATCTTAAGGGGGAAGGTTAGAAAAGAGGAACAGGGCTTTCCTATTTTATGTTAAGATAAAAAAATG